>JBBSEL010000228.1:0-6311 GCA_038239755.1 Chloroflexia bacterium
ATGGATTTCTCGCGCACAACGCAGTGGTGGTCCCCGGAGGGACGACCAGTTAGCCTGCACAGGACCATTGGCCCTGGTAAGTCCCTCGCTGACCACCTATGCTTTGATCAAAACACCGACAATATGCCACTACAACCGCGTGTATCCCGCCGGGCGAATGGGCAGCCCGGCCATCACTCGCTAGCGCGTGGAAACACCACCCGACCTGGCCCGGCCTGGCCCCGCAAGCGGCCTGCCCCGTCCTTCACCTCCAATTTCATATATACCGAAGGAGCTAATCGCCCCATATGAACACTTCCTCAGATTCCAAGCAATTCAGCCGCCGCGACTTCTTACGCCTGGCCGGGCTGGCGGTCGGCGGGCTGATGGCCGAGACCTTGCTCGTCCCGTCCGCCCAGGCGCAGGGCCTCCGCGGCCCGGCCCGCACCGCTAGCCCCGGCGCGGCCCGCCGGGGCACCACCGGGCGCATGGGCCTGCTGCTGCCCGCCTCGACCATCTATCCCGACCTGGCCCGCAACTTCCAGGCGGGGCTGCAACTGGCCGGGGCGGACCGGGCGCTCGATTTTGTCGTGCGCGAAACCGGGGCAGGCGCGCTGAACGCCTATGAAACCGCCCAACAACTGCTCACCAGAGACGGGGTCCGGCAGATCGTCGGGATGCTGGACTCGCTGACCCTCTCCTACCTGCGGGGCACGCTCCAGGCGCAGGGCGCCACGGTGCTGGCGGTGGGCCTGGGCGAGAATGTCTCGCGCCTGACCAAAGCCGACACGCAGGTGACCACCCACGACCTGGACCTGGCTCAGAGCGCGGTCGCGTTCGGGGCCTGGGCGGCGCGGTCGCTGGGCAAGACGGCGGTACTCGCCGCCTCGTGCTACGACAGTGGGTTTGACACGTTTGCCGCCTTCCGCCTCGGCTTTGAAAGCGCCGGGGGCCGGGTGGTGCAGACCGCGATTACCCACCAACCCACCGGCGGTCCCGCACTCGCCAGCGTGCTGCGCGACATCGCCACGGCGCGGCCCGCGTTCGTCTATGCCGCCTATAGCGGGGCAGCAGCGGTGGAGTGGGTGCACGCCTACAGCCAGGCCGGGCTGGCCGGATCGATCCCCCTGGCCGGGAGCGCCTTCCTGGCCCACGAGACGCTGTTCGCCGCACAGGGCAATGCCGCCCTGGGTATCGTCAGCGCCGTCCCGGCGACCACCGATGCCAAAGCGCCCACCGATCTGCTGACCCTGCTGGGGTATGAGACGGGTCGCCTCCTCCTCGGCCAGCCGACCGGCAGCCGAACCATCGTCGTCCGCGAAGTGCAGCGGCAGGGGGCGGGGCTGGTCAACGCGGTGCGCCAAACGCTCGCCCTGCCCGCCGCCAACGACGCCAGCCTGGCCGCCCTGAGCAGCAAGGTTCATAGCGGCTGGCTGCACCCCTACCTGGGGGCCTGATCGGCGCTGACTGCCTGACCGGATGGCCCCCGGTCGGGCGGTTCGCCGCCGGATCGCCGGTCTAGACTCAGGCCCTCACCCGCCAATGGGTGAGGGCCTGAGACCGATCCAAATTGTCCGGCGCATACCGGGTATGGCTGCTGACCCTGCGCCTATGTAAACCGAGGTGATATGCTGGAAACTTTAACGGAGGAAGTCTTTGCCCCGCTGCTCCATGATCCGTTCGCGCTGGGCCAGGCCGGGCCGGACTTCACGCTCGAACTGATCGAGGTCAGCAAGTTGCAGGATACGGGGCCGCTAGACCCCCGCGGCGAGCAACGGCGGACCCCGTTTTCCCTCACCTTTCGCGGCCCGCGTGCGCCTCTCCTGGCGCAGCAGATCGTGCGGCTGGAACACGCCACCCTGGGCGCGTTTGAACTGTTCATCGTGCCGATCGGGGTAGACGCTACGGGCGCACGTTACGAAGCGATTTTCACTTAGCGGCGGCAGGGTCGGCGGGGGGTGTCCAATCCATCCGGTAGTAGATGCCGTGTTCCCCCGTTTTGACAAACCCTAGCCGCCCGTAGAGGTTCAGGGCCGGGTTAAACTGCTCCACATGGATGCTGAGCGGCTTCTGCGCCGCCTGCGCCTCGGCCATCAGGTCGGTCAGCAGCCGGGTGCCGATGCCCGCGTTGCGGTATTCGGGCAAGACCGTAATATCCACGATGCGGATCTCGGCGGGCCAGCGGGCCACGTAGAGCCGCCCGGCAGGCTGCCCGTCGAGCAGGATGACCTGGAAGGCCGCGCCGGTATAGTGCTGCTGGTAGTGGTGGTGCTGGGCCGCAAACTGCTGCTGCACGAAGGCATCTTTTTGCGCCCGGTTCCAATCGACCAACTCTAATTCCGCCTCGCGGGTGCTGTAATAGACCCGGTAGAGGAACGGCAGATCGTCGGTGGTAATCGGGCGGAGCGTGATCGTCATCGAGGCGTACCCCTAAAAGGCGACCGCCAGGCCGCAGGGGAGTGCCCTGCGCTGGCGGTCGGAGTGGGCCTGGCAGTTAAAAGCCCGGCGGATCAGGTCCTGCCCGCGATCTAGGTGCGTGGGGGGTAGACCCCTTGCATGGCGATGTTGAAGTAGAGGGTCAGGTACGGTTGCAGGTTGTTGTGCGGTTGGTCGCCGCCCGCCGGGGGCAACGAATTCTGATTCATCTGGACCAGGTTGGCCGTCGTGTTCTGCTGGTAGGAGTTCGCGTTGCGGGCCAGCGTGACATCGGCGGCGGGTTGGGGCGAGTCCCCCAGGGTGTTGTTCCCCCGCAACCCGTGGGTGTGTGAGGGGATCTCGCTTTCGATCAGCGACACGGTGTCCGAGCCACCGGTCTCCCCCAGGTCGTGGAGCGATAGGCCCGTCCCCTGGCCGGGGTGCATCGGGGCACTGCCCTGAAGATTGGGGAGCGCGAAGTTCGAGCGGCCATCGCCGCCATAGGTGGTGCCGAGCAGGGAGAACAGGGCAGTATTTTGGGAGATCGGCAAGAGTTGCCCATCACACCACGCCCAGCCGCTGGGGGCGAAGTTGAACGGGAAGATGCGAATTTCAGCCACAAATGGATCCACGAATACCTCCTATGTGGGGCTCGGATAAATCCCGAACAGCGAAATGATGAAGTCAATGCACAGGTACGGCTGGAAGTTGGTATGGGGTTGGCTGCCGCCGGTGCTGCCGATCGAACTCGCGGCCATAGTGGCCGTTGGGTTGTCCTGAATGTAGAGGTCCACCCCGGCGACCCGCGATTGCGCGAGTACACTGTTCGCCGGGTCGGGGATCGAGGCGAGAGTGGTCGAGGCCAGCAGCGGGTGTCCGTGTGCCGGGATCTGGTTGACCGTCAGGGTAATCTCTTCGGCTCCGCCGGTCTCGGCCAGGGTGAAGCCACTGCCCTGGTGGAGCGGTATGCGACCCCGCAAGTCGGGTAGGGCGAAGGTGCTCTGGCCGTCACCTCCGTAGGTCGTGCCGATCAGGTTGAACAGGGTATCATACTCCGAGATGGGGAGCAACTGACCCTCGCAGAACATCCAGCCCGCCGGGGCAAAGTTGCCTGCGAACATTCGAATTTCGCCGACATAAGGTTGCGCCATGGATACTCTCCTCTAGTTCTGTGACGGGAAAATGCCCTGTAGAGCAATGCAAAAGTTGAGCGTCAGGAACGGCTGCATGTTCAGATGTGCCTGGCTGCCCCCCGTGTTCGTGGTCGTGCCTGCTTCCAACGCCGTTAAACTGTTAGGAGGCCCGTAAATGTTACTGACGTTCCGCGCCAGCACAAACCCGCCCGGAATGGGCGCGTTACCGTCGGTGCTGGAGGCGTTCAGCGTATGGGTATGTGCTGGCAACTCGCTGATGCTGAGGGTGTGTGCCTGCTCCCCGCCCCGCTCGCCCAGCGTATGTCCCTGGCCGACATGGATCGGCGTGCGCGCCCGCAAATCAGGGAGGCCAAAATTAACGCGGCCATCGCCGCCATAAGTGGTGCCCAGCAGGGAGAACAGCGCCTGATTCTGGTTGATCGGGAGTAACTGCCCGTCGCAGGTGGCCCAGCCGCGGGGCGGAAACCCGAAGCTCATGATCCTGATCTCGCTTAGAAAGGGTTCGGCCATACGTGTCTCCTTTGTACTGCTAGTAGCGAATGCTCCGGGACAGGGGCCTATGTACCGCTGCTGCGAAGGTTGCCGCGGCTACAACGCCCTGTAGCCTTACCCAGCAAATAGCGGTACAATAAGCGCGGTCGTTAGCTGTCCCTCTTTTATATTATAGATGAGGCTGTCAAGTATCTCTATCCGGTGCCGCCCTGGGCTGGGCACCGCAAATCGACCCAGATCGGGGGGGAGCGGGCCGTAACCCCCTGCCGATCCTCGCAATAATTCTCTATGTACAATCGGGGGAATGTGCAAATACCAGGGACCCACAACCTTGACGGGATCACCTTTACACCAGAAGGGGACGCGATACTCGGACGTTATGCTCGGCAGACGGTCATTTAGCAGTCTCTCTCCTCATTCGTGTGCAGCGCGCTGCGGCCCACGGCTGCGCCAAATCGGGCCAATTTGGATCATTGCCTCACGCGGCGGTATGCGTTGACACTCCCGGCCATATCCGCTATATTACGACTAGTCCGTGCCTGTAATAAGCTCCTCGTTGGCCCCGATTCATCGGATACCTCTTATCCAAATCTGCCCGCCACTCATGTTGTCTACCCTTCCAACGGCCCCAGCATCTATTAAGGAGAACCAGTGAAGATCCCCAGCACCCATCCGCGCTTCAAACTTGGGTCCGCTCTTTTAATCGTCTTGTTAGTGCTCCTCGAAGTTAACCAAAGTCTCGCCCCGCTCCAGGCGGCTGTCCCTTCGGCCACGGACACCGCTGCGGCTCTCGCAACCACTCTGGCGATCCCGGCGGCCCCGCCCCCACCGGCGGCTTCGGCACCCCTGGTCGATGTGCCCAACGCCGTCACGATTACCGCCACCAAGGTCTATTCGCTCGCGGTGGATGTCAACAACAACACGCGGGCGAACCCCGGCGATACGCTGGGCTACACCGTCGCCATTACCAACACCGGCACCACCAGCGCCACCGGGATGGTCTTCAACGACACCCTCGACCCCAACACCACCCTGGTTGCTGGGTCGTTTGATGTGTCGCCCCTGGCCTTTGACGACAGCTACACAGCGGTCGGCAACACCCTGCTGGCAGTGGGCATCACGCCCCCGGCAGGCACCCCCGCTGTCGCGATCGCCGGTAGCGTTTTCAGCAACGACACCGAGTTCCTGGGCGATACCTTCTCGCTCAGCACCTTCCAGGCGACCAGCGCCAACGGTGGGACGGTTAGCGTCAACGCCAGCGGCAACTTCACCTACCTGCCCGCTGCGAACTTCGTCGGCACCGACACCTTTACCTACACAATTATTGACAGCAAGGGACTGACCGGCGTTGGCATCGTCACGATTACGGTCTCGAACAAGGTCTGGTACGTCAACAACGCGCTGGGCAGCAACGGCGACGGGCGCTCCACTTCGCCGTTCAACACCCTGACCAACGTCAACGGCGTGGGTGGGGCGGGCGATGCCGATGGCCCAGGCGATTATATTTATCTCTTCACCGGCAGCGGCAACTACACCGGCGGCCTGCCGCTGGAGGCGAGTCAGACGCTGATCGGGCAGGGCGTGGCCCTGATCGTGAACGGCTTCACCCTGAACCCTGCCGGAACCCGCCCCACGCTGACCAACAGCGGCGGCACCGCGCTGGCCCTTAGCACGAGCAACACCGTCTCTGGCCTGAACATCCTCACCGGCGGCGCGGGCGTGCGCGGGGTGCAGGGGAACGGTGTTGGCAACCTCACCATCAACAATGCCGCGATCAGCGGCGCGGGCCAGCCGGTGGATATCACCACGGGCGCGCTCGCCGTCACCTTCGATAGCATCTCCACCACCTCCAGCACACTCGGCGGCGTCAACCTGGACACGGTGACCGGCAGCTTCACCGGCGGCACCGGCTCGCTGGCCGGGATCAACGGCGTCGATTTCCGGGTGAACGCGGGGACCGCCGTCGTCACCTACGCGGGCACGATCAATAACACCGCGAGCAACTCGGTCGTCGTGTCCAACCGCACCGGCGGCAGCGCGACCTTTAGCGGCGCGATCACCGATACCGGCACAGGTATCTCGCTGACCAGCAACACCGGCTCGACGATGACCTTCTCCGGCGGCCTCTCGGCCAGTACCGGGGCTAGTGCCGCCTTCGCGGCCACCGGTGGCGGCACGGTCAACGTTACCGGCAGCCTCAATGTGCTGACTACGACCACCGCCAGCGCCCTCAACGTCACCAACACCACGATTGGCGCGAGCGGCCTGGCC
>JBBSEL010000229.1:0-6275 GCA_038239755.1 Chloroflexia bacterium
GATGGCCTGTGGCACGCCGACAATCACGTCGAACGTGTCCAGCCTGCCTGAAGTGGTGGGCGACGCGGCGCTGCTGGTCGATCCGACCTCGGTGCCCGACCTGGCCGCCGCCTTGCGCTGCTTGCTGTCCGACCCGGCAGCGGCGGCGCAAAACCGGGCGCGGGGCCTGGCTCAAGCGGCCCGCTTCTCCTGGGACCGTACCGCCCGCGAAACCCGCGCCGTCTACGATGCGGTTTTGGGCGTGCGCCGAACGGGGGATGGGGGTTAGGGGTTGGGGGTTGGTATTTTTGAGAACTGACGACTGACGACTGACGACTGACGACTGACGACTGATAACCGAGAACTGAGAACTGACGACTGATGACTGACGACTCTTCGACAATCGAATCGGACGCACCGGAGTGGAGCGAAATCGTGCGGCCCAGCCTGCGGGTGGCGCTGGATGTGACGATGGCGACGGCACTCGGCGGCGTGGCCGGGCTATATGCGCGGCGGCTGGCCCACTATCTGCGCGAATCGATGGATGTGGACCTCTATCCGCTGGTGCCGCAGGGCTGGAGCCGCAAGCCGGGGGCCGGGCGGGGGGCGCGGCTGCGGGCGGCGGTGCGGCTGGTGGGGGCCACCAACCTGTGGCTGCCCGCCCAGGTGCGTGCCCTCCAACCGCAGATCCTCCATACGACAGCCTGGTTGGGGCCGTTGAGCGGGCCAGGGGCGCGGGTGATCACCGTGCCCGACACAACCTTCGCCTTCTACCCTGATGAAGCGGGCGTTTTCTGGCGCTGGTATGTCGAGCCGCTGATGGCACGAGCGCTGGCGCGAGCGGCGGCGATCATCGTCCCCAGCAGCCGGGTCGCCGCCGACGTGCCAGCGCTCTACGGCGCGGGGCTGGCCGACCGGATCAACATCATCCCCTTTGGCGTCGAGCCGGACTTCCCGATCACCGGGGTCAAAATCCCGCGCTCCGGCGACCTGCCCCCCGATTTCCATGTTGCTCCGGGCGAACCGATGCCGGGCGACGAGGCCGGGCTGGATCGCCTGGGCTTGCGTCGCCCCTATGTGGTACAGGTGGGAGATTGGACGGTGCGCCACCGGGTGCCGCTCGCCATCGCCGCCTTTGGCTGCCATGTGGCCCAGGCGGGGGACGATCAGTTGCAACTCGTGCTGGTCGGGCGGCAAACCGGGGCGGACGCCCGCGCGGTCGCCGCCGAACGGCGCGAATCGGGGGTGGCCGACCGGATCATTGCGCCGGGCGAACTGGCCCCGGAGCAGATGCCGTTTGTCTATCGCAACGCTGCTGCGGTGCTACTGCCCACGCGGTACGAGGGCTTCGGCATGGCCGCGTTGGAGGCGATGGCCTGCGGGGTGCCGGTGATCGGGGTGCCCGGTGCGGTGCCTGCTGCGGCCACTCTGGAGGTGGAGAGCGAAGACCCGGCGGCCTGGGCTGCGGCCCTGGGACAAGTGCTGGGCGACGATGGATTCCGCGATCACCTGGTCCACGAGGCTCTGCATGTGGCCGAGGAGCATAGCTGGGCACGCACCGCCGAGGATACCCTGGCGCTCTACCAGGCGTTGGCCGGGGAGGCTCCCCCCGGTGGCTAGGTGGTCCCTCCCGGTCGCCCGTCCTGCCCTCCCGGCGCGGCTCCGGCCTGCTGTGCGGGAACACCCGGCGCTGCGTGCTGGGGTGCGGGTGATCGCCGCGCTGGTGGCGGGGTTCGGCGGCGGCGCAGTGGTGGAGCTGCTTAGCGCGCGCCTGGCGGCAGTGGGGTTGGGGGCGGTGGCCGGGTTGGCGGCGCTCTTGCGCTGGTGGCCGTTTAGCGCCATCGCGGCCTTGCTTGGTGCGGCGGCGCTCAATCGCTTCGTCGTGCCCGGTGGTGGGGCCAACATCAAGCCGGAGCATGTGGCGGTGCTGGCGCTGGTCCTGGTGCTGGTCGGGCGGCTGGCCCTGTCGCCGCCGCGCCCCGGTGGGCCACGGATCCAGGTGGGGCCGAGACTGGCCGTGGCCGGGCTGGGGCTGTATCTGGGGGCGAACCTGCTTGCCTCCCTCTTGAACGCCCCGCAACCGGGCGACAGCCTGCGCCAGGTGGGGTTGATCACCCTGGTCGCTGTGCCCTATGGCCTGGCGCTGAATATCATCCCCGACCGGGCGGGCTTGCGCCAGGCAATGCTCGTCTGGCTGGGGTTGGGGCTGCTGGAAGCCCTGATCGGCCTGGGGATCATGCTCCTCTGGCGGGCGGTGGGCCTCGATCTGGGGGTGCAGCAGGTGTTGGGCGCGCCCCCGGTGCCGGTGGGGACGCTGCGTGAGGGCAACATCTTCGGCAGCTATATTGGAGCGGTGGCGGTGGGGCTGCTGGCCTTCCTCCTCACCACCCGGCGGCGCACCCACCTGCTGATCGGCGGGGCGATCATGCTGGTCCTGTTAGCCGGGCTGGCGACCAGCCTGTCGCGGGGAGCCTGGGTGGGGTTCGCGGCGGGGGCGGCGCTGGTCGCGCTGGTGCGGGCCGGAGTGGCCTTGCGGCGGGGGCTGCCGATCCTTGTAGGGCTGGCGATCACACTGCCCCTGGTGGGCTTACTGGCGGTGGCAGGGGGGCGGGCACCGGCGGGGGGTGACCTGCCAGGCCGGTTGGCAAGCCTCGACTTCGGCACGTTGGGCCAGCAACAAACGGTCCTCGAACGGCTCGACACCTACGAGAAAGCCTGGGAAGGGATCGTCGCCCAACCGCTGCTGGGCAACGGCACCGGCAGCTTCGGCCAACGCTATGTCTACCGCTCGGTGAACGAGCCAGGCTGGGTCGGCAATCTGGAACTGCACCTTCTCTATGACAGCGGCCTGATCGGGTTCGCCGGGTTCTGGCTGATCATTGGGGTGATCGCCGTGCGGGCGGTACGGGCTTATCGGCGGAGCGCGGACCCCCTGTTGCGCGGCACGATCCTGGCGCTGGGTGGGGGCCTCCTCGTCCTGCTGGTCGCCTATCAGGCTACCGAGGCCACCTGGCTGGCCTTTACCTGGGTCCACCTGGGCCTGCTCGCTGCCGCCACCGCCGTGGCCGACCGCGCCATTCCCGCCCCCTGAATTCCCCGCTTCCTCGACCTTCTCCGGGCTTCCCCACCCGTGCCTGCGGAGGCGAACCGGGTCACCAATTATGGGTGCTGAGGGCGGTTTACCTTGACACCGGTACCCGCAGATGATAATATTCTGCTAGACAACAGAACGTTCTTTGCCGCGCATCGGGCTGCAATGAGTGCATTTGCGCCGAGATCATTCTATTGTCTGGCAAAGTAGCAGCACCTGGTACCCCGCGCAAGGTGCGCTCGCGGCACGCGCCGCGTCGTTACTATTCCCTCTCAACTCAACGGCCTCTAAGATCCGATTTAAGGAAGGAGCATACGTGCATGGTATTTAATAAGAACGGACGGAAAAGCTGGCTATTCGCAATCCCGATGCTGGCGCTGTTGCTAGGCCTCGGCGTCGCGGCCTATGCGATCCAGACCAAATCCGGTGCGGCCCCGCTTACGGGGAAGGCAGCGATCCAACCGAATGCGGTCAGTGGCGGCTCGGCATCCACCTCGGATGCCAGCTGGTCGGCACAGGTGCCGCCCACCAAGTCGTTCAGCAACGGCGTGATCGTCGCCCGCTCGGTCAAGAACGATGTCTCGCCCCCGCTGCGCGACATTCCTGATGCCCAGGCGGTGCCAGGGAAGGCCCCGGAAAATGAAGTGCCGAACCTGCATGTCAATCTGGGTGGGGCAGTCAAAGACCCGGTGGTCCAGAGCTGGTTTGGCGCGCTGGCAATGCCGACGCCCAGCCTGAGCTTTGAAGGCATCAGCTCGGTCACCTCGGGCTGCGGCTGCTTGCCTCCCGATACCAACGGCGATGTTGGGCCGAACAACTATGTCCAGACGGTGAACTCGTCGTTCGAGATCTGGGACAAGGCAGGCAACGTCCTGCGTGCCGCGACCCACTTCAACACGCTGTTCGCCGGTTTCGGTGGCCCGTGCCAGATCCGCAACGACGGCGACCCGGTGGTGCTCTACGATCCGCTGGGCGACCGCTGGTTCCTCACCCAGTTCACCACCGCTGCGCCGTATTACGAGTGCATCGCGGTTTCGACGACCGGCGACCCGCTGGGCACGTACAACCGCTATGCGTTCAACGTCAGCGCCAATCTGCTCTATGACTACTCGAAGTTCGGCGTGTGGCCCGATGCGTATTACGGAACGGCCAATCGCTTCCTGAACGGCGCGAGCTTCGACAGCCCGATCTTCATGGCCTTTGATCGCACCGCGATGCTGGCGGGCCTACCGGCCACGCTCCAGCAGGTCAATCCGGGGAGCTTCTACTACGGCATCCAACCGGCGGACCTCGATGGCCTGACCCCGCCGCCTGCTGGCTCCCCCGGCTACTTCGCCACCAGTTCGGGCAGCCAGACCACGATCCACTTCTGGAAGTACCACGTGGACTTCGCGAACCCGGTCTCCTCGACCCTCACCGGGCCGATTAATATCACGACCGACCCATTCGACCCCGACCTGTGCGGTGGGTCGCGCAACTGCATCCCGCAGCCTGCTCCCGGCATTCGCCTGGACACGGTATCGTCGGGCCGCTTCATGCACCGCCTGGCCTATCGCAACTTCGGCGATCATGAGTCGCTGGTTGCCAGCACCGCTGTAGACGTGAACGGTGCCGATCATTCCGGCCTCCGCTGGTATGAGCTGCGCGGCCCGCAGGGCACGCCGTTCATCTATCAGCAGGGCAGCTATGCCCCCGACGCCGACAACCGCTGGATGCCGGGCATCTCGCAGGACCGCGATGGCAACATCGCTATCGGCTACTCGGTCGCCAGCACCACCACCTTCCCGTCGATCCGCTATGCGGGCCGCCTGGAGAGTGATCCGCTCGGCACGCTGGGCCAGGGTGAAGCCACCCTGATCGCCGGTACCGGCGTTCAAACCAGCGGTAGTGGCCGCTGGGGCGACTACGCGGGCATGGTGACCGACCCGTCGGACGACTGCACCTTCTGGGTCACCAGCGAGTATTATGCGGCTACCAGTGGTGCGGGCTGGCAGACCCGCGTCGGCAAGTTCAAGTTCCCGTCGTGCGGGCAGACCACGCCGACCCCGACTGTCACCGGCACCCCGCCGACGGCCACCCCGACGCTGACCCCCGCCCCGGTGATCACCCCGTGCGGCAACTACACCGACACGGTCGGCACCACCGCCTTCGTGGCCGGCACCCAGGCCCTGGGCATCCGCTGCGACGACTGCACCCAGCGCGTCACCGCGCCGTTCCCAATCCAGCTGTATGGGGGCACGACCTACACCGCCGGGTACGTGAGTTCCAACGGTAATATCCAATTCAATAGTAGCGACAATGCCTTCGGCGCAACCTGCTTGCCGGTCCCGATCTTCCAGGATTCGATCCTGGCGTATTGGGATGACCTGATCACGAGTCAGGCCGCAGGCCAGGATGTCTACAGTTCGACGACAGGCACGGCCCCCAGCCGGATCTGGAATCTCGAATGGCGGGCGCAAGCGCTCCGCGACAACAGTACGGTGAACTTCGAGATCCGCTTCTACGAGGGCACGCAGAACTTCGACATTGTCTATGCGGCGGTGCCGAACGGTGGGACCGGGACGACCGTGGGCGTGATCCACGATAACACGTACTACACTCAATACTCCTGCAACCACAGCCCGGCGCTAGTGGCGGGCCAGTCGATCAACTTCACGCTGGCTTGCATCAACGCCACGCCTACCCCGGTCGCCACCGCGACTTCGGTCGCCTCGGCGACCTCAACCGCGACCGTGACACCGACAAGTTGCCCGATCCAGTTCGTGGACGTGCCCGCTGACAACAGCTTCTACGTGTTCATCCGCTGCCTGGCTTGTCGAGGCATCGTCAGTGGCTACCCCTGCGGCGGCCCCGGCGAACCCTGCCCCGGCCAGTACTACCGCCCGAACAACAACGTCACCCGCGGGCAGGTCAGCAAGATCGTCTCCGAGTCGGCGGGCTTCCAGAATGCGATCCCCTCGACCCAGCAGACCTTCGAGGATGTCGCGCCGGGTAGCACCTTCTACCTGTGGATCGAACGCCTCGCCGGGCGGGGCATCATCGGCGGCTATCCCTGCGGCGGGCCGTTCGAGTCCTGCGTGGCCCCGAACAACCGCCCCTACTTCCGCCCCGGTAACAACGTGACCCGTGGCCAGCTCTCCAAGATCACGAGCGGCGCAGCAGGTTGGACCGAAACCCCGACCAGCCAGACCTTCCAGGATGTGGC
>JBBSEL010000230.1:0-6265 GCA_038239755.1 Chloroflexia bacterium
CCTGATCTCAGTCGGAAGCCTCTTGAAAAACGCTGGAAAACATGTTATGGTACAAATGTTCGTTAGAGCGGAGAAAGGCTCCACGCGCATTCGCAGAAACCAAAGACACTCCTAACGCTTCGAGTAGAAAGGAATCCTATATGCCCGTAGAAGACAACACGGCGGACAGCGAGACGACCACGGGATTCTCAGACGAGGAACGAGACGCGATTAAGCAGCGCGCCAAAGAGCTGAAGGCAGCAACGCGCCGCAGCCCGCGCGGGGCCAAGGTGGACGAGGAAAGCACCGTGCTCGCCAAGATCGCCGAGATGGAGGAACCGGATCGCGTTATGGCCGAGCGGCTCCACGCGATCATCAAAGCCAGCGCGCCCACCCTCGCCGCGAAACTCTGGTACGGGATGCCGGCGTATACCAAGGACGGCAAGATCCTCTGCTTCTTCCAATGCGCGCAGAAGTTCAACACGCGGTACGCGACGCTCGGCTTCAACGACGTGGCGAACCTCGACGAAGGCGGCATGTGGCCGGCTGCCTTCGCGCTGAAGGAGTTGACCGCCGATGTAGAGGCAAAGATCGGCGCGCTCGTGAAGCAAGCGGTGAGCTGAGGGCGCACCGTCGAACGTGGCGTGAAAGTCACGCGACCACAAAGACGACGACCACTGGAGCTACGTGGTAAAGACGTTTTTTAGACGTACTTAGCACGCAGCACCCCGTCCTCGTCACCAACCCCCAACCCCTAACGCGCCAGGAAGCACTCGTAGAGCGACTTCATGTCGGTCAGGCCCTTGAGCAGGGTGGGCATGAGCGGGCGGAAGGCGAGGGGGTAGAGTTCGTGGCGGCGGCGGTCGCTGTAGATGTAGTTGTCGGCCAGGGTGGTCACATCGCCGGTAGCCCACACCTGCCCGGCGGGCACCCGCGAGGCGACCCGGCTGGCGGTGTTGACCACCGGGCCGATGGTGGTGTAGTCCATGCGCTGGGCCGAGCCGACCGTGCCGACCACCGCCCGGCCATAGGCCAGGCCGACCCCCATGCCGATCTCCCAGCCCAGGCTGTGCCGCCACTGCTCCTGCAAGCCCGCGAACGTCCCCTGCATCGCCAGCCCGGCCAGAATCGCCCGCGCCGCCTCGTCGCCCTGCCACATCGGCAGCCCAAACACCGACATAATCCCATCACCCAGGAACTTATCGACCACGCCGCCGTACTGGTGGATCACCTCGGTCATGTAGTGGAAATAGGGGTTGAGCACCTGGTTGACCAGTTGGGCCGGGGTCAGCCGCTCGGCCAGCGGGGTGAAGTCGCGCAGATCGCAGAAGAGGACCGTCACCTGCGATTCGACCGGCTGGGGCGGCGGTGCCCCGCGTGCCGCTAGTTGGGCGGCCACCGGGGCGCTGACATAGGCCGACAAGCGGCTCTGCTGCTCGGCATAAAGCTGGGTATTGTGGACGGCCACGGCGGTATGCTCGGCAAACTGCTCGATCAGGTAGATCTGTTGCAGGCGGGGCCGCAGCCCGTTGCGCGGAGCATCCAGCGAAATGAGGCCGAGGGTGCGCCCTTCGGGCAGGCGCAGGGGTACCAGCAGCGTCTCGCCGGGCTGCCAGGGGCCGGGCGGCAGCGGCTCGGAAGCGTTGGTCACCCGGCTGACAAAATAGGAGCGGCTGGCTTGATAACGGCGGTCGAGCAGGTGGACGTAGTCGCGCCAGGCATAGAGGGTGCCGCTGGCGGGCAGCCCGGCCCCGCCCATCGCCGCCGGGCGCAGCGTTTGCCCGCTGGGATCGAGCAGGAGCAAAACCACCTTGCGGAAGCCCATCTGCTCCTGAAGCGCCCGGTAGAGGGTCGCCACGATATGCGACAGTTCCAGGTGGAGGTGGAGGCTGGAGGCCAGGCTCATGAGCATGTTCAGGTGGCGCTCGTGCTGCACCGCGCTGGCCCGGCGGCTGTCCTGCAACAAGAGGTTGTGGATGCGCAACAACAGCTCTTCGCGGTCCACCGGCATCGCCAGGGCTTCGTCCGCGCCGCTTTCCAGCGCCAGCAGGCGCAAGCGGCGTTCGCCCGGCCCGGTCAGCACGATGATCGGCAGGTAAGCCGTACTCTCATCGGCCCGCAACCGGCGGCAGGTATCGAGGGCATCCCCGACCCCACCGATAGAATCGAGGATCGCCAGATCGGGCCGGGTGGCCGTGATCGCCTGGAAGGTCGCCCGGCCCCCGTTGACCAATGTGACGCGGTAGCCGGCCCCTTCCAACATCTGGTGCAGCGATCGTTGCGTGGTCAGGTCGCCGCAGGCCAACAAGACACTAGAACTATCCGCAGTTGAGTCAGTCATCCCAGGGTGTCCGCGAAAAGGGTCCATGAGTGGTGCTTGCCGGTGGGCAGGACCATCTACTAAGCTGAGCAGTTCTATTATACTCGATATTGATACAACATGGGAACACAAATCAGAGACCGCCCCTTGAGGCGGTCTCTGATCCGTAAGAAACAGGAGCCATCAGGGCTTCACGATGGGCGGGATGCCCGGCGCGCAATCCACCGGGAAGAAGGTGTTGGCGGCGATCTTGGTCGTCTGCCCACGGGTGATCGAGATGCAGGGGCGATAGTACGGGCGGCGGGCGGCATCACACGACTCCACCAGCCCGGTGCAGGGGTTGATTTCGCCCGACCCGCACTCGTAGCCATTGATGATCCCGCGCCGCGAGAGCCGCTCGATATAGACATAGAACGGGTCGCTCGGCAGCACATCGGCAAAGGTATAGTTGCCCGCGACCGGCGTGTCGCTGAACCCGGCGGCGTTGGCGGCGATCTTCGACAACTGGCCCCGCGTCACGTCGTTATAGGGGCGGAAATAGGGCCGGTTGGTCGGGGGCACACACGGTTCGCCCACCCCGCCACAGGGGTAGCCGTTGATGTGCCCCCGGCCCGCCAACCGTTCGATGAACGGGTAGAAGCTGTTGGTGGGCGGCACATCCTCGAACGTCTGGCCGGTGGGCGGCTCGTTGAAGCCCGCGCTGTTGGCGACGATCTTGGCAACCTGGCTGCGGGTGACGTGATTATAGGGGCGGAACGTCCCGTCGGGATAGCCGCTGATCAGGCCCCGGCAATAGAGGCAGAGGATATAGACCCGGAACGGGTTGTAGGGGTCTACGTCGCTGAAGTTGAGCGAACAGGTGGCCGTCACCGTGGGGGTCGGCGTGGCCGTCGGCGGCGTGCCGGTCACGGTGGGGGTGATCGTCGGCGTGTCGGTGGCCGTGTTGGTGACCGTCCGGGTGGGGGTGTCGGTGGCCGTCGGGGTGGCCGTCCGGGTGTTCGTCGGCGTCGGCGTGTTGGTGGGGGTCGCCGTCGGGGTGGCCGTCGGGGTGAGCGTCGGGGTGTGGGTGTTCGTCGGGCTGGGAGTGACGGTAGAAGTGACCGTCGCGCTGGGAGTGATGCAGACCGGGACGAGATGCTCGGTCAGGGTCTGGTTGCCCGCGCCGTTGCCGCTGGACCCCACCGCCCAGACATCACCGGCGGTCAGGGCCACCACGCCATAGAACTGATTGACCACGCTGCCGGGGTTCGGGTTGGGGATCACGCTCCAGGCCGACCCGTCCCAATGCTGGATTATGGTGAACGTCGACGCGCCGGTATGGTAGACCCCCACCGCCCAGATGTCGTTGGCGGCCCGCACCGATACCCGGTTGAGGAAGTTGTCGGACGCGCCCACGTTCGGGCTGGCGATGATCGTCCAGGTGGCCCCGTTCCAATGCTCGATCAGGGTCCTAGTGACCACAGTCGCGTCGATGTAGTAGCCGACCGCCCAGATATCGGTCGCGGACACCGCACTCACCGCCGCCAGCACTGCGTCCATCGTCCCCACCGGGGGGTTGGGGCTGGCGACGACGGTCCAGGTGCCGCCGTTCCAGTGTTCCACCAGGGTCTGGATCAGGTTCCCGCCATTCGCCCCGCTGCCCACCGCCCAGATGTCGGTTGCGCTGAGGATGGTCACCCCGTTGAGCAGGCTGTTGCCGCCGGGCGTGTTGGGGCTGGCGACGATGTTCCAGGCCGCCCCGTTCCAGCGTTCCACCAGCGTGGCATTCTGGCTGCCGCCAAGGCCCCCGGTGCCCACCGCCCACACATCGGTCGTGGTGCGCGCCGCTACCGAGAAGAGTTCGTTGAACCCACTCAGGTTGGGGCTGGCGACCGTTGTCCAGGTGGCCCCGTTCCAGTGCATGGTCAGGCTTTGCTTGAGGTTGGCCCCAGTGACCGTGCTGCCTACTGCCCACACATCGTTCGCGGTGACCGTGGTCACGTTGTAGAGCACATTATCGCCCGCGCCCACGTTGGGGGTGGCGACGATGATCCAGGCGGCCCCATTCCAGTGCAGCGCCAGCGTTTGCCGCCGGTTGGCCGCATTGATGTAATAGCCCACCGCCCACAGGTCGTTCGCGTTCACCGCCGCGATGGCGAAAAGATGGTTGTCATTGGTCCCGATGCTGGGGCTGGGGACGACCATCCAGGTGGGAGAGCAGATCGGGGTGGGGGTCGGCGTGCCCTGGAGGGGCGCATAGGGCGCGGCGACCGGCGGCGCGGTCCCCGGCCCGGCAGCCCCGGCAGCGCGAGTCAGCAACGCGCCGCCGCCCACCCCCACAGCCAGGAGCAACAATAGATAGAGCCAAGGCGAACGGTGCATAATCCTGATCCTTTCCTGGTGGCGTCATGGGATGCAGGCACGGTCCCTACGCTCCCGGTCGCGGAACATACAGCAGAGTGCGCCAGGCCAGGCAACGGTTACCGGCCCGCAAAGCGAGTGAGCAGGCCCCAGAGGATATATGATAGCAGAACACAAGCAGCCCGACCGTGGATGCGAAAAAGCCAGTGGATTTTACATATTGTAGCATCTTTAGAAATCTAGCACAATAGTCGCACCGCGCCTGGGCCTGGCCGGTGCAAAGCGGCAACGGAGGCAAGCGCGGTCCCGGTTGCAGCTTTGCAGGGGGTCCGGTATAATGGGCGCTGTACACACGGCACTGGGGAGCAACCCCGACCCCGCACCGAGAGAAGGAGTCCGAGAGGCATGGGCCAACAGCAAATTGAAGGTGTAGTAGTCAAAGACCTGGTGACGTACCCCGACGAGCGCGGCTTTTTCCGCGAGATGATCCGCGTCACCGACGACTTTTTTGGCGAAGGGTTCGCCCAACTGAGCCATTCGCTGATGTATCCGGGCGTGTCCAAAGCCTGGCACATCCACAAGACCCAGGTGGACTGGTGGTATGTCCCCTTCGGCACGCTGAAGGTGGCGCTCTACGATACCCGGCCCGACTCGCCCACCCACGGGGTGACGCAAGAGCTGTTCATGGGCGAGAATGTCGGCCAGAAGGTGCTGAAGATCCCGCCCGGCGTGGCCCACGGCTGCAAGGCCATTGGCGGGATCAGCCACCTGATCTATGTCACATCCTCGGTCTACAATCCCGACGAGGAAGGGCGCATCCCCTACGACGATCCGACTATCGGCTATGACTGGAACGCCGGGCCAACGATCAAGTAAACGGCACCACGAAGAACACGAAGATGCCCGCTGATCGTTTCGTGCCCTTCGTGTCTGTCGTGGTGAATAGGGTAATGAGCTAAGATGCCGATCATCGAAGCGCGCAAGAACCCCATCGCGGAGTGGGTCATCCTCCACGGGCTGGTCGAGGGCGGGCTGCGGCGCATGTTCGGCACGGTCTGGCTCCACGCCGAGCGATCCACCCTGGCGACCCTGCGCGGCACCCCCCCTGCCGACCGGCCCCCCACCCTGTGGGTCAGCACCCATCCCTCGTGGTGGGACGGCTACCTGGGCTGGCTGGTCAACCGGCGGCTGGGCAACCGGGCCGGGTACATGATGATGGATGCCGAGTTCCTGCCCAGCTACCGCTTTTTCACCCTGGCGGGCGCGTTCGGGGTGGACCGCAAAAACCCCCGCGCCGCGCTGGAGTCGATTGAGTATGTCGCCGGGCTGCTGAACGCCCAACCCAACCGGGCGATGTGGATGTTCCCCCAGGGCACGATCACCCCCGCCGACCGTCGCCCGCTCCAACTGTATGGCGGCTTCGCCCACATCCTGCGCCGCCTGCCGGTGGCCCAAGTAGTGCCGGTGGCCTGGCGGGTCGTCTTCCGCGAAGAGCAGCGCCCCGAAGTGCTGATCCGGGTGGCCCCGCCGCTCCATTTCACCGCCACCACCGTGCCCCCCAGCCGGGTGCTGACCGCCCAGATCACCGAGGCCCTGACCACCCAGGACGACGCGCTCCACGCCGCG
>JBBSEL010000231.1:0-6263 GCA_038239755.1 Chloroflexia bacterium
AGGATGTTCAAGGCGATTTCGTTCGGCGTCTTCTGCCGGGATGCGCCTTCCACCAGCGCAATCATCCGGTCAAGGAAGGTCTGTCCTGGCTCGGCGGTGATGCGCAGGACCAGCGAGTCGCTGATGATCGTCGTGCCGCCGGTGACGCTGGAGGAGATGTCGGTGCCTGGCTCTTTGAGCACCGGGGCCGACTCGCCGGTGATGGCCGCCTCGTTGACGTAGGCCACCCCTTGCACCACCTCGCCGTCGCTGGGGATCAGGTCGCCCGTTTCGACCAGCACCAGGTCGCCTTTGCGTAGCTCGGGCGCCGGAACGATGGTGTAGGCGCGGCTCTTGGCGTCAGTCAGCCGCTTGGCCTGCGCGCCCACTTTGGTCTTGCGCAGTGTGGCGGCCTGCGCCTTGCCTCGGCCCTCGGCCAACGCCTCAGCGAAGTTGGCGAAGATCACCGTCAGCCAGAGAAAGACGATAATCAACCCGTTGACGACGACGGTCTTGAGGCTGGCCCCGTCGGCCAGGAGTTTGACCAGCATAATCGTGGTCAGGATGCTGCCCACCTCGACCACGAACATCACCGGGTTCAAGACCAGCGTGCGCGGGTTCATCTTTTTCACACTATCGCGCAGGGCCGGTCCCATCAATTCCGGGGTGAACAAGCTCTGCGATCCCTTCCGGCGCTTCTCCGGGGCAGAGGCGGGCGCGGCTCCAGGGGTTAATGTTTCTACAGTCGTTGCCATTGCTTTGAGTCCTCAGTTATCAGTTATCAGTTATCAGTTTTTAGGTGTCAGGTGCAAGGTGTCAGGTGCTGTTTCGTCCAATAACTGACCACTGACCACTGACCACTGACCACTTAATACAAGTTACCCGCCAGCATCTGGAGGTGTTCGACGATGGGACCGAGCGCGTAGACCGGGAAGTAGGTCAGCGCGCCGACAATCAGGATGGTGCCGATCAGCAGGCCGACAAACAGCGGGCCATGCGTGGGAAAGGTGCCTGCCGTCACCGCGCCCCGCTTCTTGGCGGCCAGCGCCCCGGCCAGGGCCATCATCGGCACGATGTAAGCAAAGCGCCCGATCAGCATCGCCAGGCCAATCGTCAGGTTGTAGAATGGCGTGTTGGCGCTGATCCCGGCGAAGGCCGAGCCGTTGTTGCCGGTCCCCGACGTATAGGCATAGAGGATCTCGCTCAGGCCGTGGGGCCCGGCGTTGTTACGCGCATTGAGCGCGTCCGGCCAGATCAGCGCCAGGGCGGTGAAGCCCAGGATCGAGAGCGGCAAGACCAGGATCGCCAGCGTCACCATTTTCATCTCGAAGGCCTGGATCTTCTTCCCCAGATATTCGGGCGTGCGCCCCACCATCAACCCGGCGATGAAGACGGCGATCACGGCGTAGATCAACATCCCGTAGAGGCCAGATCCCACCCCACCGAAGATGATCTCCCCCAGGGCGATGTTGGTCAGCGGCACCAACCCACCGATAGGGGTGTAGCTGTCGTGCATAGAAATGACCGCCCCGTTGGAGGCGTCGGTCGTAATCGTCGCATAGAGGGCCGAATCATAGATCCCGAAGCGGACCTCTTTGCCTTCCATGTTGCCGCCCGCCTGGAGCGCGCTGGCGGTCTGGTCCAGGCCCGCGTGCGCGGTCAGCAGTGGGTTGCCCGCCTGTTCCGCCGCCGCAGCCACGCCGAAGCCGGCCAGGAACAACACGGTCATGACCGCCCAGAGCGCCCAGCCCTGGCGGCGGTCGCCAACCATGCGGCCAAAGGTGTAGGTCAGCGCCCCGCCGATGCTGAAGATGGTCAGCATCTGCACAAAGTTGGTCAGGCCGTTCGGGTTCTCGAACGGGTGGGCGCTGTTGGCGTTCAGCGGGCCGCCGCCGTTGGTGCCGATCTGCTTGATCGCTTCCTGCGAGGCGAACGGCCCGCCGACGATCGATTGCACCCCGCCGCCCAGCGTCTGCACCGTCTGGTAGGCGTTGAAGTTCTGGATCACCCCTTGCGAGACATAGAACAGGGCGACGATCAGCGAGAGAGGCAGCAGGATATAGAGGGTGCAGCGGATCAGGTCCACCCAGAAGTTGCCGAGCGCCCGGGTCTCGCGCCGGGCGAAGCCGCGAATCAGGGCAATCGCCAGGCAGATGCCGACGGCAGCCGACATGAAGTTGTGCGGGGCCAGGGCCGTCATGTTGGTCAGGTAGCTGACCGTGGTCTCCGGCACATAGCTCTGCCAGTTGGTGTTGGTGGTGAACGAGGCCGCCGTGTTGAAGGCCAGGGGTTCGCTCATCGGCCCGAAGCCCTGCGGGTTGAGTGGCAGCCACTGCTGGGTCCGCTCCATTACATAGGTGAGCAGCATTCCCGCGATGCTGAAGCCGAACATGGCCGCGGTGTAGGCCACCCAGGTCTGCTCCCGTTTGGGATTGATCCGCAACAGCCGGTAGATGCCGTTCTCCACCGGCCCTAGCACCGGTGACAACAGATTGCGTTGCCCCTCGAACACCTGGACCATGAACGCGCCCAGGGTGCGGGTGATCACCGCCAGCAAAACGACATAGAGCGCAACCTGCAACAGGGCAGGCAGCAAGGTTTCCATCACTAATACCTCACACGACCCGATCCATAGACCGGGCTAGAAACGTTCGGCCCGAACGAGGGCATATGCCAGATAAATCAGTAAGCCGAGGGCGGTCAGCCCCCAGAGGACGTAGTCCCAACTTGCCAGTAACCCGTCCATTTACGACCTCCGTAGGGCTTCACAGGCGCGGATGAACGCGCCGCACAGGGCGAAAAAGACAACCGTCACGCCCAGATAAAATACATCACTCATCTTCTAACCTCCGTTGGCGCGTGTGTGATCGGCGGGGCCGCCCGGAGCAACATACTCAGGCGGCACCGGTTGGAGGGCTTCGGCAATCAGGCGCTTGAGCGTTTCAATCGGGAACGGCTTGGGCAAAAACGCGCGCGGCGCAAACTCCGCGATTCGTCGTTGGGCGGGCTGCCCCGCCGAGAGCATGATCGTCGGGAGGGTCGCACAGGTGATCCCCCGCCCCGCAAGCTGCCGCAGCACGCCCCAGCCGGTGTCGTCGGGCAGGTTCACGTCCAGCACCAGCACATCAGGCCGGGCGCGCAGGGCGGCCAACACCGCCTCTGCTGCCGTGCTCACCGTGTGGACGATATAGCCGTTGGCTTCCAGCGTCCGGGTCAGCACGTGTTGTAGCCGGGCTTCGTCCTCGACCAGCAAGATCGTAGGTGGGATCATCCGTTGCGCTTCCTTCTACGCTAGAGCACAGGCAGCAGTACCGCGTGCCGCACCATACCCGTCTTGTTACCAATGAATTGTAGGGCCAAATCCGTAAAGGAAGCATAAAGAGCACAGGACGAAACATAAGGGAATGATAAGCGTCAGGCATGTGCAGTATAAGAAAGGTATAAGGTTGGGGGAATTGCCAGGAGGGCGACGCTATAATGGATCAGGACACATGTTAAAGGCTTGTTCGCTAGAGGAGGAATGGTATGAATCGCCGGCCTGGGGACCGTGTCGCGCGCCTCGCGCGCTATAGTGCCGCGCCCGCGCCGCCCTGGCGCTCGCCGCAAGCGGCGATCGCGCACGATATCACCCACACCCCGCTATCGCGTGTGGTGCGCTATGGCACGACGGCGGCGGTGCTGGTGGGGGTCACGGCGACCCTCTGGCCGCTGCGCGAGACGATTGGGCTGCTCAATATCGGGCTGATCTTCCTCATGGTCGTGGTCGGCGCGACGGTGTTCGGCGGGCGGGGGGCCGGGATCGTCGCCTCGGTCCTGGGGTTCGCCCTGTTCGATTTCTTTCTGGTGCCGCCCTATCTGACCTTCGTGATCAGCGATCTGCGGAACATCCTGGCGCTGCTGGTCTTTCTCGGCGTGTCGGCCTTGTTGAGCTGGTTAATCGCCAGTGCCCGTGAACAGGCCCAGCAAGCGCAGCGGCGGGCGGAGGATGTCTCCCGCCTGTACGAGTTGAGCCAGGTCATCATCGGGGCACCGCCGGCAGAGGTGCTGCCCGCCATCGCGGAGAAGGTCCGGGCCGTCTTTGCCGTGCAGGTCTGCTGGGTCTTGCTGCCCGGCCCGCAGCAGCATCTGCGGGTGCAGGTCCAGGCCCCGCCGTCGGGGCGCGCGTTGACCCGCGACGAAATGACTCTGGCCGAGTGGGCCTTCTGGCATGGGCTGCCGGTGGGGCAAGGGGGATTGACCGCGCCGATCCTGGACGGGGGCGGATCGGGCACGGGGGCCGCCTTTGTCCCGCTGCGGGCCGCCGGACGGATCATCGGCGTGCTGGGCGTGGCCGACAAGCGGGACCGTCGCCCCTTCACTACCGCCGAACGGACGATCCTGGCGACGTTTGCCGACCAGGTGGCGGTGGCGCTGGACCGGATCACGCTCTTGCGCGAAGCCGAACGGGCCGAGGTGTTGGCCCGAACCGATGAACTGAAGTCGGCGCTGATGTCGGCGGTCTCGCATGACTTGCGGACCCCGCTCGCCTCGATCATTGCCTCGGTGACGAGCCTGCTGGAGCCCGAGATCGCCTGGGACGACGAAACCCGGCGCGATTTTCTCCAGGGGATCTATGAGGAGGCCGAGCGGCTCAACCGGCTGGTGGGGAATCTGCTTGATATGTCACGCATTGAGGGCGGGGCGTTACAGCCCGAGATGGACTGGTATGGGATTGCCGAGGTGATTAGCAGTGTGGTCCAGCGGCTGGAGCCACGGCTAGGGCAGCACCCGCTGACGGTTGATCTGGCCCCGGACTTGCCGCTGGTGCCGCTCGACTACACCGAGATCGATCAGGTGCTGACCAACCTGATCGAGAATGCGCTCAAGTATACCGCGGCGGATGCCGCCCTGCGGATCACGGCGCAGCAGCAGGAGAACGCCCTCACGGTGAGCGTGGCTGATAATGGGGCCGGCGTGGACCCTGAACACCTGGGGCGCTTGTTCGATAAATTCTATCGGGTGGAGGGCCGGACGCGCCCGCAGGGGCTGGGGTTGGGGCTGGCGATCAGCAAAGGCCTGATCGAAGCGCACGGCGGGCACATCTGGGCGACGAACCGCCCGGAGGGCGGCCTCCAGATCACCTTTACCCTCCCGATTTCCGCTCCGGTGGTGCAGTCAGCCGCTCTACCGGCAGGCGTGCTGGTCGGAGGGTGACGAGATGCGGACGGTCCGCGTACTGATTATTGACGACGAACCCGCGATCACGCGATCCTTGCGCCCGGCGCTCCAGGGTCATGACTACGAGATCGCTACCGCCGCCACCGGAGCCGCTGGCTTGCAGCAGGTGGCCGCGTTGCACCCCGACCTGATTTTGCTGGACCTGGGTCTGCCGGATATCGATGGCCAGGCGCTCCTGGGCGAGATCCGGCAGCAGACGACCGTGCCGGTGATTGTCCTCTCGGTGCGGGGGGCCGATCGCGACAAAATCCGCGCCCTCGACAATGGAGCCAACGATTACCTGACCAAGCCGTTCAGCATAGGCGAACTGCTGGCCCGGCTCCGCGTGGCCCGGCGCGCCACCTTGCCCGTATCCACGGCGAAGGGCGCACCGGCGCTCCTGGGTGCGGGCGACATGCTGCTCGATCCACAGGGGCACACGATGACCATCCGGAACGCACCGGTCCATCTCAGCCCGACGCAGTTCGCCCTGCTGGAGCTGCTGATGCGCAACGCCGGGAAGGTGGTAACCCACCAGACCTTGCTGCACACCATCTGGGGGCCGGAGTATGTGGGGGAGACGCCCCTCCTGCGCGTGAATATCAGCCAGTTGCGGGGCAAGATCGAGGACCAGCCGGAGCGCCCAGCCTATATCATTACCGAGCCTGGGGTGGGCTATCGCTTTCGCGAGCTTGCCGAGTGATCAGACCAGCGCTGGGCCAGCCGGGGGTGGGTCGTACCATCATCGGCGGCTATCCCTG
Source organism: Chloroflexia bacterium (assembly GCA_038239755.1). GTDB lineage: Bacteria > Chloroflexota > Chloroflexia > QHBQ01 > JAICKM01 > JBBSAN01. The sequence goes on from JBBSEL010000231.1 coordinate 5,937, forward strand.
CGGCGGGCCGTTTGGGGCGTGCGTGGCCCCGACCAACCCGCCCCACATCCCCCCCAACAACAAAGCCACGCGGGGCCAGATGAGCAAGATTGCCGCGTCTACCTTCTTCCCCAACTGTTACACGCCTGGTCCAACCCCAACCGCGACGAACACCCCGACGAACACCCCGACGCCGACTCATACTTATACGCCGACCTGGACCCCGACGCCGTGTAATGTGCGAAAAACCATCCACGGAAGAAAAGTGGTCAGGCTGCATCACGATCATAGTTGGGGATGATGCCACCTAACACATTTCGGCATTTTATAGGACCCTTTCGCAGACCG
>JBBSEL010000232.1:0-6255 GCA_038239755.1 Chloroflexia bacterium
GGAGATCTCGCGGGCGCAGATCTGGCAGTGGATCCACCACGGAGTCCACCTGGCCGATGGCCGCCCGGTCACGTCGGATCTCTATACCCAGATGCGGGCGGTAGAGTTGGGGCGGCTTAAAGGCATCGAGATAGGCAGCTATAGCGATGCCGTTGCCATCAAGGACGCCCTGGTGCTCAACACCGAGTTCACCGAGTTTTTGACCTTGCCCGCGTATCGCTATTTGGGCTGATCAGATCAGGCTTCAGCGCAAAGACGCGAAGAGTCCGCAAAGGCGCGAAGTAGTCCCGGCGGGGCGGCGTGGGCCGATGGGTGCCAGGAGTCGGTGACCCCATCCACGGCCTATCAGCCGCCTTCTTCGATGTAGATGACGACGGCGGTGATGTTGTCGGTGCCCCCGGCGGCGTTGGCCTGGGCGATGAACTCGGTGCAGGCGGCCTGGGGGTCGGCGTGCGTGCCGAGGATGCGGGTGATTTCGGGGTCGGTGACCATGTTGCTGAGGCCATCGCTGCACAGGAGCAGGTGGTCGCCGGGGCGCAGGCGCTCGGTGAAGGTGTCGATCTCGACGTTCAGCCGTTCCCCCAGCGAGCGGAAGATGACGTTGCGGTAGGGGTGGTACTTGGCCTCTTCCTCGGTGATCTGCCCGGTGGAAACCAGGCGCTGGACCAGCGAATGGTCTACCGTCACCTGCTTGACTGCCGATTCGTCCTTGCGTAAGAGGTAGGCGCGGCTGTCGCCCACGTTGGCGACATAGGCAAAGTCGCCGGTGATGATCGTGGCGACCAGGGTGGTGCCCATGTCGTTGCTGCGGGTCGTGCGGTCCTCGTGGATGTGCTGGTTGGCGGTCTGCACGGCCCCGCTCAGCCAGGCCATGATCTGCTCGGAATTCGGTTCGCCCTCGGTGCTGCTGAATTGCGGGGTGATAAAGTGGCGCAGAAGTTGCTCGGTGACGGTGGCGATGGCGATGGCGCTGGCGATCTCGCCGCCTTCATAGCCGCCCATGCCATCCGCGACCACGTAGACCCCGATCCCGGCGCTCATCGACTCCTGCACGGCCTGGCACTCGACCACCGCCAGGCTGTCCTCGTTCATCGGGCGCAGCATCCCTTTGTTCGACAGGCGCCCGGAGCGGACGCGGATGCTTGCCAGCGGCGCGGTGATGATCGCGGCGGCGGGAGTGATCAGCCCTTGCCACTCGGAATCGGTGATCGGCGCGGCATCGGGGGCCGGGCGCAGGGCTGCGGTGAACGCCTGCTCCAGTTCGGCAGGGTAGCGGGTGTCGAGCAGGGGATGATCCTTGGGCGCAACGGTCGCATACTGCCCGGTCAGGCTCTCATAGAGCGTTCCGGCCAGCAAGGCGATATCATCGGCGAATTGGCGGGCACGCAGCGCCGGGTCGTCGCTGGCGGGCTGGGCGTTTTGCAGATTGGTCAGCACCGCCTTGTCTTCTTTGATCAGGATGTTTTCGGGCGTCGCGCCGGGGCTGATCACCCCCTGCTGGTGGAGGTAGGCCAGCGCGTTGCTGAGTTGCACGGCCCATTCCATCACCTGCTCTGCCGGGCGGGGCAGGGTGAACTGGCTGAGCGTCACGCCCTGGCGGGCTTCGGCCACGGTGTAGTAGCGCGGCGGGCCATAGGGGGTGTAGGTGAACAGGTCCACCAGCGGCATCAGGTTGGGGTGGTTCAGGCCGCGCTCGATCAGGCCTGGCTCACGCACCAGGTCTTCCTGCTCCATCCCCTCCGCGACAAAATAGACGGGCAGCGGCGGCTGATTAATCAGCGCCGTTTCGCAACGCGGGCAGGTCGTCGCCTCGCGCCCGGCCAGGTAGCCGCACGACGGACAGCGCTGCTGCTCCATCGCCTCGACCCGGTAGAGGTTGCGCCCGGCCAGCATCTGCACCTGCCCGGTCACCTTGTAGCGCATATCCAGCAGTGCGCCGAGCGGCAGCGAATGGAGGCGGGTCAGGTCGAACGGCAGGATCTGGGTGGGCGCGGTGGCGGCAGTGTAGCCGGGCGGCACCGCTTCCGGTGCCCGGGTCAGCGGGGCGGTGCCCAGGTCGCCCGACTCGCCCAGCGGGGCGGTGTGAATGCGGGAGGTGATGCTGACGACCGGCTCCATGGCGAGAGCTTCCTCTGCCGGGCCGGGGGTCCAATAAGACTCGGGCAGGTGGGGCGCGATTTCCGGCTGCTCCGTGGCGGCAGCCGTCGCCGTGCCCGGTTCCGGCTCGATCTCACCGGGGGGGGCCGGGATCGCCATCATCGTCGTGTCGGCGGCGGGCGGCATGGGGGTCGGGAGGGTGCCGTCGGCGGGGGCAGGCAGCGGGGCCGGGGCGGTGTCGTCAGCGGGGGCAGGGTTCGCCACCGCAACGGCGACGGCTTCGGGTACACTCTCCACCGGGGTGGGGCCAGCACCGTTGGCCGGGGCGACGCGCGCAGGGGGATCAGGCGGGGGCGGCACGGCAGCGACAGGCCGCGCGGTGTCGCACCGGCTGCATTGTTCGGCATCCGCCGTGTTTATCGCTCCGCAGTTGTCGCAAGTCCAGGTCATGGCGCATCGCCTCGTACAAGTGATTAGTGGTCAAGGGCGGCTGGTCGGGGATCTGGCCTCAGCGGGGCGGTGCCCACGATAAGCGTCCGCCTGCCGGATCCCCGACCGCGACTCCCTACTCCGTTGGGACTCGGTAGATGAACTCCACCTTGCCAAACGCAATGGTCATGCCGTCTTCCAGCGCGTTCTCGCCGGTACGGGCGCTGTTAACGAACGTGCCGTTCTCCGAATTCAGATCGCGCAGCACAAACCCGGCCCCGCTCCGGCGCAATTCGGCATGGCGGGGCGACACCGTTTGCCAGCCGATGAACTGGTCATCGATGACGATGTCGTTGTCCAGGCTGCGGCCCACGGTGATCAGGTCGCGGGCCAGCACAAACTCTAACTGCTCGTCTACGCGGCTCAAGGTTTCCAGATACGGGGTGGTCGCTTCGACCTCGGGCTGGGTGCCGGCCATCGCCGCCGCCACTGCCGAGCGCAGATCCTGTCCGCATTCATCACAATAACGCCGATCAATAGGATTCATCGTCTCACAATTGGGGCACTTAACCATCGTCGGGGCCGCAGCCAACGTTGCCGGGATCCCGCCGATGGTCGCTGCTATCGGCATCACCGCCGTGGCCGCTGTGACGGGCGCTTCCGCTGCGACCGGCTGCACCGGGGCTGCCGTCACGGCCACCGGGGTCGGGTCCACCCGCGCCACGTCTACCGGGGCGGCGGCTATCGGCGGGGGAGCCGGGGCGGGGGGCGCGGGCACCGTCGCGGTGGCCGGGGCCGCCGGGCGGCGGGTGAACATGTAGGCCGCCGCCCCGGCGATGCCCAGCAGCAGTAGCCCGGCAATAATCCACAGCCAGGGGGGTGAACTGCTGCTGGCCGTGGCGGCGGGCGGGGGCGTGGGCGCGGGCTGGGTGCCGGTGGTGTTGTCACTCGCGCCGGGAGCGGGGGGGACGGCGGCTGGCCCGGCGGTGCCGACCGGCCCGGCGCTCTGCCCGGTCTGCACCGGCAGGGCGGGCAGGCTGGTGTCCACGGCGACCGGCAGGTTCGCGTTGCCGGTGATAGTCGCCGTGGTGGTCACCCCCTGGCGGGCCGGGGCGGCGAGGCTGCGCCCGGTGGGGTGGGCAGCGGGGGCGGCCCCGGCGCTCACGGTCAGGATCAGCAGCGCCGCGACGGCCAGGAGTAGCCCGCCGATCAGGGGCAGGCTACGCCGGGACGATGTGATATGAGCAGAAGATACAACGTGTGCCATGCAGAACAGTCCTCCGGTCGGATGAAAAGATCCCAGGGCTAGCCCTGGTTGAATAGCATCTGAAGCTTCCCGATCTGGACGACATCGCCGTTACGCAGCGGGGTCGGATGGTTCGGGGCCAGGCGCATGTCGTTGACAAAGGTGCCGTTTTCGCTGTTCAGGTCTTCGATGCTGTAGCCGCGTTCGTCGGCCACGATCTGGGCGTGGCGACGCGAGATATAGGCATTCGGGTCACTGTAGGTCAGGTCGAGATGCGGAAAGACATTCCGCGAAATGCTGCGGCGGCCAATGGTGAATGGGTTTTCGCTCTCCAGAATCGGACGCTCCCATAGCACCCCCTTCGGGCCGAGTACCTGGAGCCGGGCGGGGGGTCGCACCACCAGCACCGTGCCGCACCCACCGCAAAACCGTGCCCCCAGCTTGTTGATCCGCCCGCACACCGGGCAGCGCGGCCCCTGGGCCAGGTCCGCAGGTGAGAGCGGCGGCGTGGGGGTCGGCGGGGGAGTGCGCGGCACCACCGGTTGGACGGGGGCCTGCGGGGGGGGGGAGAATTCCACCGGCGAACGTGGCGGGGCCACCGGTTGGACGGGGGCCTGGACCGGCGATTGGGTGGCGATCTGGATCGGCGGTTGGGCGGCGATCTGGATCGGCGGTTGGACCGGGGGCGGCGCGGTCTGGATGGGCGTGGGCGGTGCTGGCCCCTGGATCGGTGGGGGTTGCACCGTCACCGCGCCCTCGGCAGGCTGCCAGGGTGGGGGCGGCACAAAGGGGATGCCCAGGCAGTCGCGCAGCCCTTGCTCGAACTCGCGCATCGTCTGGGGTCGCCTGGACATATCCTTGTCCATCGCCCGGATAATTAGTGCCTCGGTCTGGGGCGACACGCCGGGATTCTGGTCGCGCACCCCTGTCGGCGTGGTCGCCGGGGTCGGCGGTCGCCCGGTCAGCATGTGGTAGAGGGTGGCGGCCAGCGAATAGACATCGGAGCGGCGGTCGGTCTGCCCTTTGCCGAACTGCTCGAACGGGGCATAGGCCGCCGTACCCATCGACACGGTGTCTTTGCGCTTGCCGACTTTATAGGTGCGGGCGATGCCGAAGTCGATCAGCTTGCACTGGCTGTTCGGCAGGACCATGATATTGGCCGGTTTGACATCGCGGAAGATGATCGGCGGGTCCTGGCTATGGAGATAGCGTAAGATCTGGGCGATCTGGATGGCATAATAGAGGGCTTCGCGCTCCGGCAGGGGTTGCCCGTTGCGCCGCTCCAGCTTCTTCTCCAACGACTCGCCGGGGACAAATTCCATCACCAGATAGGGCCGGTCCTCCAGAGTGAAGGCATCGGTGAAGGTGGGCATGTTGGGGTGTTTGAGGCGCTGGAGGATTTCAGACTCGCGGTTGAACGAGTCGAGGAGTTGCTTGTGATCCTCCGCCGCGGTGGCGGCGTCGGTGGTTTCGCCCGACGCTTCGGCTTCGCTCCGCATCTCTTTAACCGCGACGTGCAGGCGGTTCTGGTTCAGGTCTTCCGCCAGGTAGACGGCACCCTGACCCCCACCACCAAGCACGCGCACGATCCGATAGCGGCCCTGGAGTACCGTACCGAGAGGAAGGAATTTGTACATGGCCTTATTATAGGGAGGCGTGCCTGCCTTGTCAACGCGGGGGCACGCGGCCAGGCAGCGGAGTCCCCGCGACTTATGTAAATTCGGCGGCACGGCACAGGCGGCTCGCTTCTGTTATAATGCAGGGAGGAGTACAAGTATGGATACCGAACCATCGCCCCCATCCCCCCCCCCCCGACGCGCCCGCCCCCCTCCCGCCCCCCTGGCATGGCACCGTTGATTCCGAGGCGGCCCTGCTGGCCTGCATCGAGGCGCTGGGGATCGTGCCCCTGCGAGGGACCGAACCCTGGCCGTCGCTGCTGGACGTGCGCGCGCCGGGGTTGAGCCTGGCCGAGGTCTGGCAGTGGGGCGGCACTCTGGTAGCGCGGCGGCAGGTGTTTTGCGGGCGGTTGCTGGGTGGCACCGGCGAACTGGCCTTTACCTCGCTGCCGCTGTTCACCGCCGGGTTCGCCCTGGCCCCCGGTGCGGATTACACGCGGGTCTATATGGACAAGCAGATCAGTATGACGGCGAAAGCGATTGCCGACCTGATCTTCAGCCGGGGGCCGATGAAAACCCAGCAACTGCGCCAGGGCATCCGGCTGCATAAGCGTTTCCTGGCCCACGAGGTGCCCAACGCATTGGCCGAATTGGAGCGCACGCTGCTGATCGTGGCCGGGGGACCGGAACTGATGGCGGAGCGGCTGGCGGTGGCCCCCCCCCCCCCCCCCCCCGGCAACCCCCCCCCCCCCCCCCCCCCCCCCCCGGGCCCGGGGGGCCCCCCCCCCCCCCGGGCCGTGGGCCCCGCCCGGGGGCCCCCCCCCCCCCCCCCCGCCCCCCCCGCCCGCCGGGGGGCCCCCCCCCCCC
>JBBSEL010000233.1:0-6235 GCA_038239755.1 Chloroflexia bacterium
ATCGCGTTGCCCACCCCCCACAGGCTGAGGATGTTCAGCGCGGGCACGGCCCAGTTGGGATCGCTCAACCAGCGTGGGCCTTCGATGCCGATGGTCTTCAGCACCAGGTTGATCCAGCCCGATTGCGCGTTCAGCACGCCCTGAAAGACCATGACCCCGGCGACGATCGGGATGATCGTCGGCAGGAAGAAGAGGGTGCGGAACACGTTGGCCCCCAGCAGGTGCCGGGAGTTGACAACGACGGCGAAGATGAGCGGAGTGATCAGGCCCAGCGGCACGGCGATGATCACAAAGCGGAGCGTGACCCCCATTGACTGGGTCAATTCGGGATCGTGGAACAGCCGGGCGTAATTATTCAAGCCGACGAAGTTGAAGTTGCCGAAGGCGAATTCTTTGGTCGCGTTGTAGTCGGTGAACGAGAGGAAAAGGGTAGACAGAATCGGGAGGGCCTGGAAGGCCACGAACCCGATAAACCAGGGCATCAAGAAGAGCAAGCCCACCATCGAGCGTCGCCGCGCCAGGGTCATCGCCTGCGGTTTGGGCTGCACCCCGGAGGCACGGGCAGAGGCGATATCCGTCGTTGCCATGAGACACCTTTGCCTTTCGGCCCTCCCCACCGGGCTGGCCCGGTGGGGAGGGTGATCAGGCAGGACACCCGTCCCGCCCTGTTACTTGGTCGGCGTGGGGGCCGCCTTGAACACGTCGGTCAACTGGCCCTGGAGCTTGTCGATCTCGGTGTCCATGTTCAGGTCCGGGGTCTGATCCATCAGCGTGCGGAACTTGGCGAACAGGTCGTTGGCCTTGATCAGGTTGGGCAGCCACGACTCGTGGTTCGGCAGGTCCGGGTACTTGAGCATTTCTTCGGCGACGGTCCAGTCCACCTTGTTCGGGGCGACGCGGGCGTCAAAGGCCTTGAAGAAGGCGGGGCGATCTTCCGGCTTGGCCGGGAGGCCACCATAGATCTGCTCCAGATCGGGGTCGATGACCATCTTGGATATCACCTTGAAGGCCGCTTCCTGGTTCTTGCTTTGTTTGAGGATGGCAAAGGTGTCGCCGTGCAGCTTGGCGGTGATCTTGCCGTTGACCGAGGGCATCACCGCGATGTCCCAGTTCAGCTTGGTCAGCGGGAAGCAGCAGGTGTACCAGGTGTGGGTGTGGGCCATGGCGACGTTGCCCGACGAGAAGGGGTTGCCCTTGGCGAGCAGGTCGCTCTGCTGGTAGTCGTTGTTCGGCGCGATGTGCAGCTTCCAGACGCTGTCATAGTACCATTTCCACGCGGCGCGCCAGTTGTCGGGGATCTTGGCCGTCGTCAGGTCCGACGCGTCGTAGGGCAGGCCGCCGCCGAAGACGGAGGCGATACCGCGGGCGTCGGTGAACTGCTCGTAGTAGCCGAACTGCTTGATATTCTTGGCGTCAAAACTCGACGCGGTCGCATCGTTGCCGCCCGCATCCACGGTCAGCTTCGCGGCCAACGCAGCCATGGTCTCGATCGTCCAATCCTTGCCGTCGTACTTCTCGCCCACTTTGTGCGGCGGGTAAGGCAGCTTGGCTTCGTCGAACAGGGCCTTGTTGTAGTAGATAAAGCTGGGGAAGAGCGCGAACGGGATGCCTACCAGCACGCCCTCGTCCTTGGTGAAGTCGAGCAGCGCCGGGTCATACTTGGACAGGTCGAAATTGGCGGCGCTCGCCAGCGCGCCTACGTCGGCCCAGGCACCCTGGAAGCTGGCCCGCCCGGTCTTGCCCACGGGGCCGATGATGTCGGGCGCGGTGCCCGCGGCGAGCTGCGCCTTGAGGGTGTCATAGGATTCCGGGTTGTGGACCACTTGCAGCGTGAGGCAGGCGTCGGTCTGAGACTTGTTGAACTTGTCAACCCAGTCCTTCTCTTTCGGGATCACGTCGGCATCGCCGCCCGCGCCCAGGCCGACATACCAGGTCAGCTTGGTCGCGCTCGCGGCGCAGCCCTCGCCGCCCGAAATAACGGTCGGCTGGACCGTGGGGCTGGGCGGGGCGGTCGTGGCCGTCGCGTCACCGGCAGCAGGCACCGTGGTCGCGGTCGGCTCTGCGGCCATCGCCGCAGCGGTATCCGTGGGGGCCGCAACCATTGCCGCCGTGGTCGCCGTTGGGGGAGCCGCAACCGGGGTCGCGGTTGCATCCGCAGCACCGCAGGCCGACAACAGGGGTAAAATCGCGAGCATCAAGATCGCCAACCAGGCGATCCGGGTATTCCACCGTTTCATTCTCGTTTCCCTCCTTTGGGTTGAAGAACCATACAACTCGATGAATGGTGCCTATTGCATGGAATGGGGCCAGTGAAACAAGGGGGAGCCGCCGCCTGCCAAATCAGCGTTCTCCCGCCACTGGGGGTGCCCGGCAAAGGGCGAACCGGCCAGGCCGGGTGCGAGTTTATGTGCGAGTTCACCTCCTCCAAGAATTGTGCGAATGGCCGACCGGGGTGCGGGACCGTATATCGGCCAATCCACAAGCGGCTGTTGTCGCTGGCGGGAAGGGGTAGGCGTGTTGGGGAGATGCCTTTTCCACCAGGAGAGGTATTCAACTGAAGGTTTGCTCTAAATACCCGGCTACGGCGGGGGCGGGCTGATCTCCGCGCTCCACCGTCACGCCGGGTAGGGGTGTGCCCCCGCTAGCGACGCAATAACGCGCCGCACGATGCTCGGATAATTAATTCGGTTGACAGGACGACCCGACGGGGTGCAGTGGCGGGGTAGCTGATCAGGTCGATCAAGGTTTCGGCGGTGACCACGCCCAGGCGATGGATCGGTTGGCGAACGGTTGTCAGGGGGGGGTCGGTGCGGGCGGCAAAGGGCATGTCGTCATACCCGGCCACCGCGATATCTTCGGGAACCCGTTTGCCTGCGTCGCGCAGGGCGCGCAACGCCCCCACGGCCATGGCATCGCTGGCGGTAAACACGGCATCAGGGGCGAACGGCAGCAACTGCTGCATCGCCAGATAGCCCCCCGCTTCGGTGAAATCGCTCTCCATAATCAGGTTGGGGTCGGGGGTCACCCGGCGTTCGCGCAAGGCGTTCAGGTAACCCTGCAAGCGGTCGGCCCCCGCAATCATGTTTTTTGGCCCGCTGATCGTGGCGATGCGCTCATAGCCCAGGCGCAAGAGGTAGGCAACCATCTCGCGGGCGCTGTTCTTGTTGTCCACGTCCACATAATTCACGCCGTCGTCCACCGGGGGGCGGCCCACCAGCACGAACGGCAAGCCCCGCTTCATCAGCGCCTCTAGCATCGGGTCGTCCATCAGCGCTGACGCGAGGATGACCCCATCGATCAGCCCCCCCTGCAACACCTGGCGGATTGTATTGCGCTCGTACTCCGGCTCGGCCAGCCAGAGCATGACCGAGTGATTATGCGCGTTGCAGGCCGAGCTAATCCCCTGGATCAAGAGCGGGAAGTAGGGATCGGTGAACAGGGCCGACACGCCCATCGGGATGACCAGCCCCAGGATGTGGGTGCGCCCGGCGGCGAGGCTGCGGGCGGCCAGGTTGGGCTGGTAGTTCAGGTGCTCGGCCACCGCCAAGACCAAGTCGCGCGTCTCATGGTCCACGTTTGGGTGATTATTCATCACCCGCGAAACGGTGGAGCGCGAGACCCCGGCTTGTTTGGCGATCTCTTCTAATGTGGTTGGCATGGGCGAGAATTCCATCACACGAATCTTATGGGAGCGCTCTTATCACTGGTGCTACTTAAGCGCGATCCACCGGATTTTCTGTCTCGATCCCCGATAATGGCCCCGTTTTCTGCGGGATACAGACCAATTTGGGCGGATAGGGGTGCCGGACCGCCAGCTACTACCCGTCCCCCGTGAGAGCGCTCTTATCATATCATCCGTTCTGGGTGCTGTCAAGTGGGGGTTCTGAGATCCGGTTGTAACGTGGGCTTATGGCTGTAGGATAGGGCGCTGTCCATTGACGGTGGGGATTCCCCGACGCTAGGGCACCCGCCCATCAATGGGCAGCGCCCCTATCCTACAAGAGGCCGCGATGGTTATAACCCGATCTCAGAACCGCCGATTGACAGAATAAAACATCTGTGCTATTTTAGTGGTGGACGGCCAATCTGTCGCCGGAGGGATCCCGATGCCCCATCCCCTTGTTGAGCAACTGCGGTTTGCCCGCAGTGAGTTCCAGCGCGCGCTCGTCGGCGTCACCGAGGAGGAGGCGCGCCGCCGGTTGCTGCCGATGAATTGCATCAGTTGGAATGTCGGCCATCTTGCCTGGCAGGAGCAACGCTACTGGCTCGTGCGTGGGCAGGGGCAGATGCTCTTGCCGGAGATTAATGCGCAATTTGCCAACGGTGCCCCGGCCTGCACGCCTGCCCTGGCCGATATGTGGGCGGTGTGGCACACGATCACCAGGGCTGCCGACTCCTGGCTAGACACCCTCACCGTCGCGCAGTTGCGGCAGCCCGCCGTAGTCGATACCGGCGTAGATCCGCCGCTCGACATCCTCTTCGGTTCCCTGCTCCAGCGGACGATCTATCACTACTGGTATCACACCGGCGAGAATATGGCGATCCGGCAGGCCCTCGGCCACACCGGGCTGCCCGACTTTGTCGGGGATCTGGACGAACTTGCCCCCTACCGGCCCGAATAACCCCCGGCCCATTTTGGAGACCCGCTCATGGCGACCCGTGCCCCCACCACACCGGTGACCTATTACACCCTGGCCCCCAGCCCCTTCGGGCCGCTGCTGCTCACCAGCGATGGGAGCGCGCTCACCGGCCTCTACATGCGGGCGCTATCGTGGGTGGAGTCTGCCGACCCCTGGGCCGGGTGGGGGCAGGATGATCGGGGGGGCACCTGGGTAGCGGATGAGGGGGTGCCTCCGTTCGCGGCGACCCGCGAGCAGCTGGCCGCCTATTTCGCGGGCCGCCTGACCGTGTTCGATCTGCCCCTGGCCCTGCACGGCACGGCGTTCCAGCGGCAGGTGTGGGCGGCGCTGGGGACCATCCCCTATGGCAGCACGACGACCTACGGGCAACTGGCGCACCAACTGGGGAATCCCAACGGATCGCGGGCGGTGGGGCTGGCGAACGGGCGCAACCCGATCTCGATCATCGTGCCCTGCCACCGGGTGATCGGTGCCGACGGCAAGCTGACCGGCTACGGCGGGGGTCTGCCGCGCAAAGCCGCCTTGCTCGACTTTGAGTTCGCCGTGCAGTTGTATGGCCCCACCTCGTTCCCCGCCCAGGACACAATCCCGCAGGCGGCGGGGTAGGGGCGCTAGAGATGATGGCTGACCGTGATCGGGCCGACGGTGAGCGTGGCCTCGGCTTCGAGGATCGCGCCGACGCGGGCGGCTGCCGCTTCTAATTGCGTCTGTTGCCAGGCGGTGAGGGGCGCGAACGGCTCCACATTCACGGCGACCCGGCGACCGGACCCCTCCCGCTTCCAGACCCCCGCCACGACCCCATCCACCAGCAATAGCGGGACAGTGCCCGCCTGCCCGGTGCGCGAGAGCGTCCGGTCCTTCGTTGCGGGTGGGAAGAGGCGCGGGCGCGGGTGGCCCCCGATCCCGTAGCAGTCGAAGTGCGGCAGCAGGTGGACCGACTCGCGCTCCTCCGACCCGAACGCCGCCAGATCGGCGGCGAGCACGAAGCCCCGGTCCCCCTCCACGTCCACCTCCACCAGATCATCGGCCAGCGCGGCGAACACATCACGGGCCGGGCGCGGCGGCAGGCTGAACCACTGGGCGAAATCGCGGGCGGTGGCCGGGCCGTAGGCGTGCAGATAACGGCGCAGGGCTTCGACCAGCGATTCTTGCGGGTCCAGGTCACGCCAGGAGCCGATCCACTGATCAGGGCGCACGAAGGTGACTTCGGTGCCGACCGGCGGGCCGTAGCAGAGCAGGCCGCGCACCGCCGCCGTGCCCAGCGCCATCCGCCAGCGTGCCCATCCCGCCGTCCAGGCCGTGTTGGTCACTTCAGTCGCCCACGCTCCGAGCCGTTGCCCGATCTCCCGGTCCATCTGCCGCAGGGTCAGGCACTGCCCGTCCAGTGTTTCCGCGATACCCGCGACGAGCGTATCCAGTTGTGCGGCGTCCACCCCCTGGCGGGCCAGGCGTTTCGCGTCTTCGGCCTCGCGGGTGCGTAACGCCGCCATCCACAGCGGGAGGGCGGCGGCGGGGAAGAGGTGGATCGTACCGCGAATGCCGGTCGTTTTGACCAGGCTACGCTGCTCCCACAGGGCGGCCCGCACGTCGCGCCG
>JBBSEL010000234.1:0-6234 GCA_038239755.1 Chloroflexia bacterium
GGCAGGCACATCGGCAGGGACCACGGTGATCGTGGAGGCTGCGGTGGCTGCCGCTGCCGAACCACGGGTGGCGCGGCGCACGCGGGGCGCGGGTGGCGCCCCGTAGGCGGTACGCACGTCGGCGGGCATCGCTTCCCCGCGCACCTGATAGGCCAGGGTGGCGAACGCCAGCGGCTGGTTCACGGCGATATCGGCCAGCATCTTGCGGTCCAGGGTGATCCCCAGGCGCAGCAGGCCAGAGATAAAGCGATTATAGGGCAGGCCATGCTGGCGGGCGGCGGCGTTGATGCGGATGATCCACAGGGCGCGCATCTCCCGCTTGCGGGACCGGCGGTCCCGGTAGGCATAGTTCCAGGCGCGCATCATCTCTTGTCGCGCAGTGCGATAGAGGTGCCCCCGCGACGTGCGGTGGCCCTTCACCACACGGAGGATCTGGCTATGACGGCGATGTTTAGTAAAACCGCGTTTTACGCGAGGCATCGGTCTAGTACTCCTTTAAACACTTGGACCAAAACTAGTCTTTTTTGAGGCCATAGGGGAGCAGCTTCTGCACCCGGCGCACCAGGGTCTTATCGAGGGGGAACATGCGATCCAGATCTTGCAACACCCGGTTCGACTTGCGCCGACGGAAGTGGCTTTTCATCCCCTTGGGACGCATGATCATCCCCGACCCCGTGATCTTAAAGCGGCGCGCGGCCCCTTTATGGGTCTTCATTTTCGGCATATGGGCCGACTCCTTTCCCAGAAACAAGGGCGCACCCCCGGTCCCGACCCCCACCCGGCCCCACGACGTAACGTGACAGACGGGCGAAATCGGTGGAGCGCACCAGCGGCAATAGCCCGCGTGGACGGTCACTCCCACGCCAGAGAAGGCAGGGGAAACCACGTTATACATCTCCACAACAGACCCACACAATGTAACCTCGCGTCCTAGCGGAAGCAGGTCACAATTGGGGATTATACCACAAAGCCGCCCCCAGTGCAAGGCGCGCGAACTAAAATCCAGGCATAAGGCGGCGTACACCTGTAGGATAGGGCGTGGCCCACTGATGGTCGGGCTGCCCCGCCGCCTGGGATACCCGACCATCAGTGGGCCGCGCCCTATCCTACAACAGGCACCGACCTTTGTGACCAGATCTCAGGTACAAAGCGTGTACGAGTACAGAAAGCGAGAGCCAGCAAGCAGGGACTAGTCATTGATCGGCAGGGACCTTAGGGCATCCTGGCTGATGACAGGTAGGTCTACAACACACACGGAGGGATCTCGTATCCTAAGGATAGCAGCAGATAAGGCGCAGCACGCGGATACCGCCGAAAATAACGTAACCCGGGCGGGCGGCGGCAATCCGCAGGTTGCCACCTCCTTTATTGCGTGCTTGCCATTATGTTTTTATCAAAATCCCCAATCTTTAGGAGGCATTTTTGTGAACAGTCTTAAACCTCGGATCGGCCAGATATTGCGTACTGTGGGCGCGCTGAGTGCCGTCGCCCTGCTGGCGATCCCGTTCGCGGCGCTGCCCGCAGCGGCGCACAAGAGCAACCCACTGGGACAGGTCAAGCCGGGCCGGGTGGCCACCGAACGCCCGATCGTGTTCGCCTCCGACAGCAACAACGGGGGCGCGGGGGGCCGGACGGACATCTATACGATCAACGCCGACGGATCGGGGCTGGTGGACCTGACCCCCACGAATACGGGCGCGTTGCGCGATCCGGCCTGGATCCCCAATAGCTCGACCATCGCCTACACCGCCCCCGGCCCATTAGGAGGTCGCTATCTTTATGCCATGAAACAGGACGGCAGCCAGCCGACCCAGCTCACAACGGGCCTCTATGATACCGATTCCCAACCGGCCTGGTCGCCCGATGGCCTGAGCCTCGCCTTCATCTCGGATCGGGGCGGCAACCCCCAGGTGTGGACCCTGTCCCTGGTCGATGGGACCCTGCGCCAGTTGACCACCGCCGCGGGCACACCGGGCAACCCGAGTTGGTCGCCCGACGGCGCGAACATCGTCTATAGCAGTGCTGGCAGTATCTACATCATCGCCAGCACCGGATCAGAGCCGCAGCTCTTTGTCCTCAGCAGCAAGGCCCGCACGCCCGATTGGTCCCCCGATGGCAACTTTATCGCCTATGTGGACGGCGAATCCGTCTGGACCCGCAGCGTGAACGGGCTGACCACCACCCTGGTCGGCACCTATGCCGGGGCCAGCAGCCCTCGTTGGTCGCCCGACGGCACCCGATTGACCCTGATCGCCCGTGACAACAGCGGCCATTCGCACCTCTATCTGCTCGATGGGGGCGGGAACTGGGTCAAGCAAGTGACCGCCGGGCCGACCGACGACATGACCCCCGACTGGTAGACCCGACCCGCCGCGAACCTGCCAACAAGACGACCCCGGCTGCTGAGCCGGGGTCGTTTTATCACAAGACAAGGCGAGGGGGCGGAGGGTCTGGCTACTCGCGGGTCCAGAGGAAATAGGCGATAGAGGGGATCAGGACCAGCACCCCGGCGATCAGCAGCCCGTCGAACGAGAGGGTGCGGAAGATCGCCAGGTACTGGTACATGCTCTGGTTGGCATCCAGGTTGGGATAGAAGACGGCGCTGACCACATAGTGCGGGATGGCAAAGGTCAACACGATCACCCAGGCGGCCACGCTGATCAGCACCTCAATAGGCGGCTTGTCAATGATCTGGAGCAGTTCGCCCAGGACGCGGCCATAGCGCCACAGCGCCACCGCCAGTAATACGAAGCCCAGTTCCAGCAACAGCGGCGGCATCGGCAGCCAGTCGATTGTCAGGTCTCCCCAGGGGTTCATGGCTATTCTCCTTCCAACAGGCCACGCGCCACGTTCTGGAACACGGCGACAGCGACGGCACAGGCCACCGCCGAGGCCGCCAGGATGGGAAAGGATAGCCATTTTTCGCTGTCGCTCAGCGCGGCCCGGCCACTGGCAAACCCCTGGGCCACAATGTAGGTATAGAACAGGATACCCGAGGGGGCCAGCAGGAGCAATTGCCAGTAGGTGCGCCGTTCGCGCAGCCGCTCAAAGCGATAGGCGATCACCCCGATCACGATGAAGACGCCCCAGAGGAGGAGGCCCGAAATCACCCCGATCCAGTTCGACAGACCACCCAGGTAGAATTCGCCGCTCGCCGGGGGGGGGGCCACCCGCGAACCGGGCGACAGCGTTTCGTGGATCGTCCAGTCGGCGCCGTCGCCGGTGTCGGTGTCGCGGTCGCCTCCCGGCGGGGCGGTGCGGCCCCAACTGCGGGTCGGGTCGGTCACCGGGGCCAGGCCGGGGTTCCACAGCGTGTCTGCATTCGGCCAGCCGGGCTGGGGCACGCCCCAGTTCACCTGATCGATCAGCATCCCCTCATGGGTGTAGAGGAAGAGGGCATCGGCTTCGGGGTTGAGGCCGCCCAGCGCGGGCACTTCGAGGATGCGCCGGGTGGGCGGGATCTGCGGATTGTTGGCGCGGACACCATCGGCACTAAACGCAACCAGCAGATAGCTAGGCGCCCCCGCCGCCCCCGCCAGGTTCGGCCCCAGGGTCATCGTCGTTTGCAGCGTGACGCTGACGGCGCTGGTGCCCAGGATCAGGTTGTTGAGCGGATAGGTGGCATCGGTGCGGATGTTGTGCAGTTCAAACCACTGCTGATCGGGGGTGCTGTGCTCCGGTGCATACACTTCGCTGATCACCAGCCCCGGCGACCGGGCCAACGGGGCGGCCTGTGCCCCGGCCCCGCTCGCGCCCCACAGGATCGCGGCGAGGATGAGGATCATCCCGCCGCCGATCAGTCCTGGCAAGCGTCTCATCATGCAGCCCTGCCTCCCTGTGCCTAACGAGTAGCGAGTTGTGTGTTGCGCGCAGCGCGTACTGGGTGACCTGCGTGGTCTCCTGTAGCCTATTATACTTATTATGTCAATACCGTGCAAGAGGAGCGACGGATTACACCACGAAGGGCACGAAGATCACGAATAGCGATCTTCGTGCCCTTCGTGAAACCGCCACTAACTAGCCGCCGTAGAGATCGGCGGCGGTGCGGCGCAGGGTGTCGGCCAGGCTGCGGGCGCGACCGGGGCCGACGAGCAGGCTGGCGGCGCGTTCAAACTGATCGCAGAGGTTGCCCGCGCTGACCGGGTCGAGGTCGGCCCCCGGCGCAACTCGCAGGCGGCGATAGGCATCTTCCAGCACGCGCCGCCCGGTGGCGCCCAGAGCGCTGCTGGCGGCCTGGTCCATGCGGCGATAGAGTTCGGCCCCGGAGGGTGGCCCGGCGGGGGCGGGGGGTGGCGGCGGGGGCGGCGGTTCGGGCGCGGCGCGGCCTTGCACGGCGACCAGCCCGGCCTGGATCAGATGGTAGATAATGCGGGCGGTGCGGAAGTCGCCAAAGCCGGTGCGCTGGGAGATCGTCCGCAGGGTGTCGCGGCCATTGATCAGCGTCAGCACCCGCCATTCTTCCGGCTTGAGGTTGATGTCGCGGCTGGTGGCGGCGGGGTCGGCCACCAGCCCCAGGATCGAATCAAGCGAGGGGATGCGCTCGCGCAGGTTCTGCCATTCCTCGGCCCGGCCAATACCCTCGATCAGCAATAGCTCGTTGCTCTTGGTGATCGCGTCGCCGGGCGGGGGGGGCACGTTGTCAATAAACTCGAAGGTGCCGCCGGGGAAGGTAAAGAAGGTGAGCACGGCTTCGACCGGTGGTAGATCGTCCAGTTGGGCTGAAACGACCCGCCCCATCACAAAGTACACGCGGCCCACGTTGCCCTCGCTGCTACGAATCTCAACCGCGCCCGATTTTTTGCTGAGGCTCACGAGTTGAATAATGTCGGGCAGGGGGAAATCGTCGAGGGTGCCATTCATCGTTGTACGCCAGAGGTGCCGGCCTCACAGCGCGAGGCGGCGACCTGCGAAGGTCGGTGCGCTATAGCTTGCCGATAACCAGCTTGCTGATGGACCGCAAGGTATCGAAGACCCCGAAGCCTTTGGAGGCTGCCGCCTCAAAGCGCGGCACATGGATCGTGTTCAGGTAGCGATCCATGATCTCGACGGGCAAGATATAATCGGGGGCTAGGTCCCGCTTGTTATATTGCATAACCAGCGGGAATTCGAGGAATTTCTTGCCTTGCAGGGTGATGTTGCGGGCAAGCTCCTGGAGGCTTTGCACATCTTCCTGAAGCTTGCTGCGCTGCGAGTCGGCCACGAAGACTACGCCATCCGCCGCATTCAGCACCGCCACGCGGGTGCGTTCATACAACACCTGCCCCGGTACGGTGTAAAGGTGGAACCGGGTCGAAAAGCCATGCACCGTGCCCAGGTCCAGGGGGAGGAAGTCGAAGAAGAGGGTGCGCTCGGTTTCGGTGGCAATCGAGATCAGGTCGCCTTTGCCGCCCCCCGGCACCGCCGAGTGAATATATTTCAGGTTCGTGGTCTTGCCACACAGACCGGGGCCATAGTAGACGATCTTGCAGTGGATCTCTTTGGCTGCCACATTGATCAGCGCCATGGGTCCTCACCATTAACTCAAAGGTCAAACGCGCAGCCGGCGCGTCGCGCCGGTTTAATCCCGGAACAGCAGGTCAATCGTGTCTTCCACCGACGTGCGGAAGCTGGTGCTGATCACCGCGTCGCGTGAGCGGCTCTGGTGACGCACCTGTTGCAGGATGGTGCTGAGTTCGTCGGTGGCCCGCTTGGCAAGCACTTTGACCAGGCCGATATGGGTGCGCTTGTCGAACATGACCACCAGCATCCACTGCTCGTCGATCAGCTCGGTGAAGATATTCTCTTTGACCCCTTGCTGAAACAGCACGCGGAAGTCTTTTTCTTTCAGCAGTCGGGCCACTTCTCGCGAGGAGGCGAAGGTACCCGCCAGCAACGCGCCCAGGGCGGTGATATCCTGGCGTTGGGTATCGCCGCGGGCCGAAATGACCTGGCCGCTTTTGTCCAGCAACATCGAGTAATTCGCCCCGGTGTCGCCGACCAGCCGTTCCAGGGTGTTCTCGACACGCCGGACATCCTCTTCCGAGATCACCAGGCTTGTCAGTTGTGGATCCATAGCGTGGATCTCCCCTCTCGCAGTAGCCAGGTAGAAGCTTATCGCGAGCGCACACGCGCACCCGCCGACGATTTCGTCCGCAATCCTATCGTGCTTTACTATAACATGAGGCGCAAGGCGCTGTCAATGGTTTATGGATCATCCAGCCGGAAAGTCGGGACGGATGTCTCTTACCAGGCATA
>JBBSEL010000235.1:0-6234 GCA_038239755.1 Chloroflexia bacterium
CAGCCCGGTGATGAGTGTTTGCATCACACTTGGATAGAGATCGGGTTCCCTGTTCACCTCGGTCCCCAGCGTGACATAGACCGTGGGCTGCGCGGGCAAGTGGGTCACCCATTCGGGCAGCTGCTCCTCCCCTGTCTGGTCAAATATGTCGGCGCGGATAAAGTGCGTGGTGGTCGGGATGGGCTGGGCGGCCTCTGGATCGCCCACCGCCTGGAGGCTGAACGTCGGTGGGGAGTAGACCAGATGGAGATAGCGATAGAGCGCGCTCAGGGTCGGGTCGGGGGCCAGACCCCACTGCTGGCGGATCGGGTCGAGCTGCGCGGCGGCTTCCCGCTCGAACACCGCCATGCCCCGGATGGCCGTGGCGAACGCGACCACCGCGTGCGGCAACCCCAGAACCTCGGCGGCAATCGGCGTCCCATATTCCGCCGCTTCCCGGATCAGCAGATCGGGCTGCCAGGTCTGAGCGATCTCTACCAGTTGGGGCACCCGCAGCCGCGCGCCGATGCCGCAAAAGAGCCTGGGATAGGCGAACAACTCTGTCTCAAATCCCACCGGCATCGTCGCTAGCTGGGCCTTGATTTGCTGGTATTCCGGGTCTGCCTCTCGTACACTGCTCAGCGGGAACACGGTAAATCCGGCGGCGGCGACCCGGTCGCGCAGGTATGGCCCTACAGCAAAGGCCACCGCGTGCCCGGCGTGTTGGAGGGCATGGGCCAGCGGGATCAGCGGGTGCAGGTGGCCCACGCCCCCGGATAGGGTAAACAAGAACCGCCGGGCGGTATGCGGGGTCATGGCAGCGTCTTTCCTTTCCGCCTGTGATCGGCAACAGGCCGATTATACCAGATCGGTCCGGCCTGGCGGGTAGGGTGGGCGCCGGGCTAGCGGGTATCGTAGTAGTCGCCGGTGGGGGGCGCGGCGAGCAGGGGCATGACCCGTTTCAACATCTCTGGCGGAATGGTGCGGACCGAGGCGCGGTGCGTGTCGATATCGGCCCAAACTTCGATCACCACAAACTGGGCCGGATCGCCCTGGCTCTGGAACACTTGGGCCGACTCGTTGCCCGCCGCCGCCCGGATCGCCGGGGTCACCTCATCGGTCAGGAACGCCAGGAGCGCCGCCTGCTGCCCCTCTACCGCCCGAAACTCTCCGATCCGTGTGATGCTCATCGCTATTACCTCCTGTGTATCTTTCCCACTAGTATAAGCGGCGGTTCGCCTCCTGGTCAAGCCGCGCCTGAAGATCTGGTCATAAACGTTGGTGCTATTTGGGTGGGGGCAGACCAGGGGCCACGCCGCGCCCCGCGTGATCCATCGGTCTTTTGACCGAGGATCAATCTAGGTCTATAGGTAACACGGAATCGTACGACCAGCCGATGCCCGGCGCGTTCCCCTGGGGTTATAATGCGGATACTCTGCGACCGCAGCCCACCCCGACTCCCGACGACCGAAACGATCGGGACACTTTCACCGCCTGGTAGATGCTCTGCGACCACCCCACCCCTATTCCCGACGACTGATAGGATCGGGACTTTTTCTGCGCCTGGTAGATGCTCTGCGACCACCGCCCACCCGATTCCCGACGACTGAAAGGATCGGGACCTTTTCTACGCCAAAAGGACTATTGACATTGGCCGCGCTTCGGATATAATTAGTTTGGTAACCTAACGAATTGAGGTAACGGCCTATGCTAGATCTACAAGAAACCCTGGAAACCCAGGAAACCTGGGAAACGCCAGAAACCCTGGAGACCCCAGAGACCCAGGAAACCACCGACCAACTGGCCCGGAAACTCATGGAGGCGTTTGGCAAGTTCCGCCAGGTGAACTGGCGCGAAAGCCCGATCCCCGGCCTGACATCGGGCGAAATGATGATCATGTTCTCGATTATGCGGGCGTGTGGCACCGGCGGGACCGGACTCAAGGTGTCGGACCTGAGCAATATTCTGCACGTTTCCGCGCCCACGGTGACCCAGCAGGTTAATAGCCTGGTTACCAACGGCTTTGTAGAAAAGCACGCCGACAAAGACGACCGGCGTGTCGTGCGTATCACCCTGACCGACAAAGGCACGGGGGTGGTCCACAAGGCGTTCACGGGCTTCTTCTCGGCCTTCCAGGGATTGGTGGCCTACCTGGGGTCGGAAGACAGCGCTACGCTCGCCCGGTTGATGTCGAAGCTGGCGGCCTATTTCGAGGAACTCCGGCAGACTAATGCAGCAATATAGGAGTAGTTCTGATGCTTAAATTATTACGGTTCTTAGGCCCGTTCCGTGGGCAAGTGACGGTGATGCTGATATTGCTCTTTGTGCAAACGCTCGCCACGCTCTACCTGCCAACCTTGCTGGCCGACATTATTGACAAGGGCGTTGTGAAGGGCGATACCGATTATATCGTCCGCACCGGTGGGGTGATGCTGCTGGTGGCGGCGGGCAGCGGTCTCTGCTCCATCGGGGCGGCCTTCCTCTCGGCCACGTCGTCCACCGGCTTTGGCCGGAATGTGCGCAGCAAGGTCTTCGGGCAGGTCAGCGGCTTCTCGCTGTACGAGTTCGACAAGCTCGGCACGGCCACGCTGATCACCCGCACCACAAACGACATCAACCAGGTCCAACAGGTGTTGCTCCTGATCATGCGGATGATGATCACCGCCCCGATCATGGCAGTCGGCGGGGTCATCCTGGCCGTCTCCAAAGACGCGCCGCTGACGCTGGTGCTGGTGGTGGCGCTGCCGATCCTGGCCGGAGCCATCACCCTGATCGCCACCCGCGCCGTGCCGCTGTTCCGCGCTCTGCAACTCAAGCTGGACCGGCTGAATCTGGTGCTGCGCGAGGGGCTGACCGGCATCCGCGTCATCCGCGCTTTTAATCGCACCGACTATGAGCAGAACCGCTTCAACGATGCGAACGCCGATCTGACCGGGACGGCGATCAAGGTGAACCGGATCATGGGTGCCCTGTTCCCCATCGTCTTGCTGGTCATGAACCTCACCTCAGTTGCGATCATCTGGTTTGGTGGCCTGCGAATCGACTCCGGGGCGATGCAAGTTGGCTCGCTGATCGCCTTCACCCAGTACGCGGCGCAGATCATGTTCTCGCTGCTGATGGTCTCGCTGCTGTTCGTCATGGTCCCACGGGCGCAGGCCTCGGCGGTGCGGATCAACCAGGTGCTGGAAATGCATTCGGAGATCAACGACCCGGCGCAGGCTCGCGCCCCCGGTGCCCAGAAGGGCTTCGTGGAGTTCAAGAACGTCACCTTCAGCTATCCCGGCGCGGAACAGCCCGCCCTGTCGAATATCTCGTTCAAGGCCAGCCCCGGCGAAGTGGTCGCCATCATCGGCGGCACTGGCTCCGGCAAATCCACCCTGGTCAACCTCATCCCGCGCTTCTATGACGTAGACAGCGGCGTGATCGAAGTGGACGGCATGGACGTGCGCGAGATGTTGCAGGAGAACCTGCGCGCCCGGATCGGCTACGTGCCCCAGCAGGCGATCCTCTTTACTGGGACCATCGCCGACAACATCCGCTACGGCAAAGACGACGCGACCGAAGACGAGGTGCGCTACGCCGCCGAAACCGCCCAGGCGCTAGACTTCATCACCCACATGCCCGATGGCTTCAGTTCGCGGATCGCCCAGGGCGGCACCAACGTCTCCGGCGGGCAGAAGCAGCGCCTCTCTATCGCCCGCGTGCTGGTGCGCCGCCCCGAAATCCACATCTTTGACGACAGCTTCTCGGCGCTCGACTTCAAGACCGATGCCCGTTTGCGCCGGGCCTTACGCAAGGAAACCGCCAATTCGACCGTGATTATCGTCGCCCAGCGGGTCACCACCGTGCTAGACGCCGACCGGATCATCGTCCTGGAAGAAGGGCGCATCGTCGGCATGGGCAAGCACCGCGAGTTGCTGAACAGCAGCGAAGTCTACCGCGAAATCGTGGCCTCGCAACTTTCAGAGGAGGAACTGGTAGCATGAGTACGGCAATGCGCAATGGCCGCCCCGCCGACAGTCGGCCCACCGGGCCAGGGGGTCGCCCGATGGGTGGCCCGATGGGTGGCATGGGGATGCCGGTCGAAAAGGCCAAAGATTTCAAGGGAACCGCCCGGCGCTTGGTGGGCTACCTGCGCCCGCACAAGGTGCAACTCGGCGTGGTGATCGTCACCGCGATCCTGAGCACGGTCTTCAGCATCCTCGGCCCGCGCATCCTGGGCAACGCCACGACCAAGCTGTTTGAAGGACTGGTGGCGAAGCTGCAAGGGGTGCCGGGGGCCCATATCGATTTCAACTATATCGCCCAGATCTTGATCTTCCTGGCCGGGCTGTACGTGATCAGTTCGCTGTTCAGCTACCTGCAACAGTACGTGATGGCCGGGGTCGCCCAAAAGACGGTGTTCGTCATGCGCCGCGATGTCGAAGAGAAGCTGGCCCGGCTGCCGCTGAAGTTCTTCGACGCCCGCACCCACGGTGAGATCCTCAGCCGCGTGACCAACGATATCGACAACATCGCCAACACGTTGCAGCAGAGCGCCACGCAGATCATCACCTCGGTCGTCACCCTGCTCGGCATCATTATCATGATGCTCACGATCAGCCCGCCGATGACGCTGATCGCCCTGGTGGTCGTGCCGGTGTCGCTGGTGGTCGTGGTGATCGTCGGCAAGCGCTCGCAAGGCTTTTTCGTGGGCCAGCAGAAGGCGCTCGGCCAACTGAACGGCCACGTGGAGGAGATGTATACCGGCCACCGGATCGTGAAAGCCTTTGGCAAAGAGAGCGATTCGATGGCCCAGTTCAACGCGATCAACGCCCGGCTCTATGACGCGGGCTGGAAGGCGCAGTTTGTCTCCGGCCTGATCATGCCGCTGCTGAGCTTTGTCGGCAATATCGGCTATGTGCTGATCGCCGTGGCCGGGGGCATCCTGGCGACGCAGCGGGCGATCACCGTCGGGGACGTACAAGCATTCATCCAGTACTCGCAGCAGTTCTTCATGCCGATCACCCAGACGGCCCAGATCGCCAACGTGATGCAACTTGCTGTGGCCTCTGCCGAGCGCGTCTTTGAACTGCTGGACGAGCCGGAAGAGATCGCTGACCCTGCCGACGCGAAGGTGATCAAGTTCCCGCGTGGCAACGTCGCCTTCGATCATGTGAACTTTAGCTACACGCCCGAAACGCCGCTGATCGAGAACATGAATATCGCCGTCAAGCAAGGCCAGACCATCGCCATCGTCGGCCCCACCGGGGCGGGTAAGACCACGTTGGTCAACCTGCTGATGCGTTTCTACGAACTCGACGGCGGCACGATCACTGTGGACGACGTGGACCTGCGCGACATACACCGGGGCGACCTGCGCAGCATCTTCGGCATGGTGCTGCAAGATACCTGGCTGTTCAACGGGACCATCCGCGACAACATCGCCTATGGCCGCCAGGGTGCGACGATGGACGAGATCGTCGCCGCTGCCAAAGCCGCGCACGCCGACCACTTCATCCGCACCCAGCCCGATGGCTACGATACGGTCCTGAACGAAGAAGCGTCGAACATCTCGCAGGGCCAGAAGCAGTTGTTGGCAATCGCCCGCGCCGTGCTGGCCGACCCGGCGATCCTCATTCTGGACGAGGCGACCAGCAGCGTTGACACCCGCACCGAAGTCTTGATCCAGCGGGCGATGGAGCACCTGATGGTTGGGCGCACCAGCTTCGTCATCGCCCACCGTCTCTCGACCATCCGTGATGCCGACCTGATCCTGGTCATGAACAACGGCAGCGTGATCGAACAGGGCACCCACCAGGAGTTGCTCGCCGCCCACGGCTTCTATGCCGACCTGTACAACAGCCAGTTCACCGGGGCGAATCTGGACGCCGAAGCCGCCGAGGCTCCGCCCGCCTTGGTTGCGGTCGCCTCCTAATCCGGCAGCCGCTAGATCATCAACAATACACAAAGGCCGCTGGCGCATCTGCCAGCGGCCTTTGCCTATACGCGATTGTTCCGTTTGTGCGCGGCGCGGGCGGCCTGCCCTACCGGGTGCCGTTAGTTTCGCCCGTGGCTTGTTCGAACAGTTGGACAAATTCCGTTAATTCGGTGGTGTTCAGGTCCGAGACAGCCCACGCTTGCATATCGCCCCCAACCCACTGGACGAGGTTATAGCCCTGGCGCGTTTCGACCTGCGGGGCACGTGGGCCTGCCCCGGCGGCGGGCCAGAGAATCAGGTTGATCACATGCTGCGCCCGGCCCTAGACCAGCACC
>JBBSEL010000236.1:0-6228 GCA_038239755.1 Chloroflexia bacterium
CGCGGCGGCGCTGTCCAGGGCACTCGCCACATGGTCTGCTGCGCGGCGGAGCGCGTCACGGTGGCGCACGCTGGTCACCAGGGGCACGTCACTGCGGACAGCCTCGCCCCCCAGCACCCGCGCCACCAGGGCGCGTTCCAGCGCCTTTGTGCCGTCGGAGGCCAGGGCGCTGGCGGGCACCTGGGGCACCCCCGGAAGCAAGCGGGCCACCGCTGCCTCTTCCAGGACGGAGGGCAGGTCGCTCTTGTTCCGCACCACCACCAGCCGCTCCAGGATCGCCGGAGCGGCGTCGGCGGCGAGGAGTTCCCCGATGATCGTCTCGTCGGCGGGGGTGAGCGGTTGCCCGGCATCCAGCACCAGCAAGACCAGATCGGCCCCGCGTGCGGCGGTGCGGCTGCGGGCCACGCCCAGTTGCTCCACCAGATCGGGCGTTTCGGTGATCCCGGCGGTATCGACCAGCACGAACGGCACCCCGCCTAAATTAGCCGTCTCTTCCAGCGTGTCGCGGGTGGTGCCGGGGATCGGCGTGACGATGGCCCGTTCGGCCCGCAGGAGCGCGTTCAGCAGGCTCGACTTGCCCACGTTGGGCCGCCCGACCAGGGCCGTCCGCACCCCCTGGCGCAGGACCAGGCCCGTCTCGGCCCCCGCTGCCAGCGCCCGGATCGCGCTCAGGCCCGCCTCCAGCAGCGGGGTCACATCGCTCGGCGGCACATCGTCTTCGGGGAAGTCGATCTCGGCTTCCATCTGGGCCAGCGCCCGCAGGAGCCGTTCGCGCACCTCGCGCACCTGACCCGACAGGTGCCCGCCCAGTTGGTCCACCGCCGCCCGCAGCCCCAGGTCGGTGCGTGCCTTGATCACGTCCAGCACCGCCTCGGCCTGGGCCAGATCCAGCCGCCCGTGGAGGAAGGCCCGCAGGGTGAATTCGCCCGGCTCGGCCATCCGCGCCCCGTGGCGCAGGGTCAGGGCGAGGATGCGCCCCGTCGCCACCGGCCCACCATGGCAATCGATCTCTACCACATCTTCGCGGGTGTAGCTGTGCGGCGCGGGCATGTAGGCGGCCAGAACCTCGTCTACCCGCCCGCCGCCGCCGTCTTGCACATAGCCGTAGAGGAGCCGGTGGCCTTGGGGTGGTCGCTGGGGGTGCAAGCGCCGCCCCGACGCCCGCACGAAGATCTGCCGCAGGATGGGGAGCGATTCCGGCCCGCTCAGGCGCACCGTGCCGATGCCGCCCTCGCCGGGAGGGGTGGCAATCGCGGCGATGGTGTCGTCATACATGCGGGATGGGGGGCAGCGGCAGCGGACCCACGCGCCCGTAGCTCTCCGGCAGGGGCTGCTCCATCAGGCGGGCATCCACGCCAGCGCGGGTGGGGATGCCGCTCGTGCCCTCTTCCTCGATGGCAAAGGCGGCGGCGGCGTGGGCGAACCGGGCGGCGCGGATCGGGTCGCCCGTCTCGTGGTAGCCGACCAGGAAAGCGGCGGCAAACACGTCGCCCGCTCCGGTAAAATCAACCGGCTGCGCGGTAAGCGCGGGCACCTGGGCAATTAAGCGGCCCCGCTCGTAAATCTCGGCCAGATCGCTCCCGGCGGTGACGATTGCCAGATTGATCAGGCGGAGATAGCTGTCGAGCAGGACCTTGTTGCCCGCTGCATCATCTTTGCTCAAGACCAGCACCTGGCAGGAGGGCAAGAGCGCGGCGGCTTCCAGCCAGGGGACCGGGTAGACCGTGCCGTCGCTGCGCCAGCCGCGCATCCAGCCCTGCGGCGTGACCCCGATGATCGCGTTGGGGAAGAGGGTAGCCCAGGTGGCGTTGCACAACATCTCTTGCGCCACCGGCCCCAGGTGGACGATGGGGGCATCGCGCCAGGTGCGAGGCACATCGCCGGGCCAGATCTGGGTGGCTTGGGCATGGAGGATCTGGCGGCGGAACTCGCCTTCGTAGCGGTTCTCGAAGGTGGTGGTGGTGGGCGAGGGGTTGACCACGCACGACACCCCGGCGGCCATCGCTGCGGCGAGCAGCGCGCCATCGGGCGCGGCCAGGGTCGTCACCAGCCCCGCTTCGCTGCCCAGCCGTTGCGCCGTCAGCGAGGCGTACAGCGCCGTCCCGCCCGCAAGGAAGCTCCCATCCGGGAGCAGGTCCTTGGCGATATGGCCGATGGCGAGATAAGTGGGGTAGGTCATGAGGGTGAGGGATGCGGAATGAGGCACGAGGCACGAGGAATGAGTGCGGCTGCTATAGGCGTGGACTCATTCCTCGTGCCTCATTACGTTATCGTTCGAACTCGCGGGGTTCGCGGGGTTCGCGGGGTTCCCGCGGCTCGCGGCGTTCGCGGGGGGCATGTTCGCCCACCGCCCGGCCTTCGCGCAGCATGATCACCACCCGGCGCTGATCGCCTTCGCCGGTGCTTTCGGTCATTACCTGCGGGTGCTCGGCCAGGGCCATGTGGACGATGCGGCGGTCATAGGCCGACATCGGCTCTAGCGGGAAGGGTTGGCGCTGGGCCAGTACCCGTTCGGCCATACGGGTGGCGAGGCTGGTCAGGGCTTCCTTACGGCGTAGCCGGTAGCCGTCTACGTCGATGATCACCCGTGCCCACAGGTCGGTGCGTGCGCCGAGCAGGAGGTTGACCATGAACTGGAGCGCGGCCAGCGTTTCTCCGCGCCGCCCGATCAACAGGCTCTTGTCCTGCTCGCTGATGCCGACGACATTCAGCACCAGCGATGGGGTCTCGTTCTCGGCGTTCAGGTAGCTTTCTTCGTCGCTGTCGTGGCGCATGATCCGGGCGCGGAAGCGCATCTGGGTCAGGAGCTTCTGCAAGATTTCGGTGGCGATAGGGGCCACGGCATCGGCGGGGGTGGCGAAGCTCTCTTCGCCGCCTTCCCCGATATCCACCGTCACGTACTCCTCGTCGTCATCCTCCTCCTCCTCCAGATCCAGCAGGGGCAGGGGCGGGGGGGCGGCATAGACGGGCGCACTGTAGGCGGGGGCCGGAGCCGGGCGGGGCGGCGGCGGGGCCACCGGGGGCGGCGGAGCGGCGGGTCGTGCCCGGCCACTGAGCCGTTCGCGGGCGGTCACGCGGACCAACACCTCGTCTTCGTCGTCGCCGGTCTCACTGCCGCTGATCACCTCAACGTCTACTTCATCCCGCCGGCGGTCGAGTTGTTCCAGGGCGAGCCGCACGGCCTCTTCCACGCTCTTGGCCGCGATCTCTACTTGTCGCATCGGCATGGTGACTTGTTTTCTCCTCTACACACGGCGCACGCCTCGTGCCGGGCGCACGCTCTTCCGGCGGCTATCGTTTGCCGCGTTTCTTACGGGGGAGGGTCGTGCTGTCCGTCTCACCGATCCCGATCCCATTGCTGGGCTGGGACTTGGGTGCCAGGCGTATGGTTTCGACACCGGCATTGGGGAGGGACTGGGTGCCGCCATCGCCGCCATCGACGATCCCGGCCCCGGCGTTGGCCGGAAGGGCACGGCTGGCCTGTTGCGCCTCTTGGGCGGCGAGGGCCTGCTCCATCATCCGGTCAAACAAGCCCTTGCGCTGCGGGCGGTTATCGGCCACTGCCACCGCCGGGGTGGTCGTGACCGGCTGATCCTGCGAACGGTACTTGGATCGCGGGGTTTCAGCCGCCGGGGTGGGCGTCGGGGTTTCCTCCGAGGCCGGGCGCTTGGTCTCTTTGCGCTGCTCCTCCTCGATGCGGGCCAGCACCTTGGGGGTGATCTTCGGCAGCTCTTTCTTCGGCAGCCAGGTCAGGCCGGGGAACTCGGCCAGCGAGCCAAAGCCGGTGATGAAGTACTGCTGCGTCGCCTGGAACATGGCCGAGGCCGCCCAGTAGAGCACCGCGCCTGCCGCGAAGTTGGAGTAGAAGACGATGATCATCAGCGGCATGAACTGCATCATCTTGTTCATCGTCGCCTGCTGCGGGTCGGCGGTCTTGCTGTAGCCGAACGGGATCGACATGCGCTGCGAGAGGAACTGGAACAGCGCGGCCAGCACCGGCATGATATACAGCGGGTCATGCGAGGCCAGGTTGGGGATCCAGAGGAACTGCTGGGCGAACGCTGTTTGCGCCGAGGCGGCGCTGGTCACGGCGGGCAGCCACAGCATGGGCACCGTCGCGTGGATCTGCGGGCTGACCAGGGCGATCAACGCCTGGTAGAGCGCGAAGAAGATCGGCAACTGCAACAGCATCGGGGCGCAGCCCAGCATCGGATTGACGCCGTGCTCCGAGTAGATCTTCATGATCTCTTGCTGCTGCGCGGCCTTATCGTCTTTGTGCTTTTGCTGCGCCGCCTTGATCAGCGGTTGGATCGACTGCATGTTGCGCGACGATTGTAGCGATTTGAGGGTCAGCGGCAAGGTTGCCAGCTTCACCAGGATCGTGAAGATGACGATTGCCAGGCCCGGATTGCCGCCAATCGTGTCGTTGATGAGGATCAGCAGGCTCGACAGCGCGTGAACCAGCAAACTCCAGCCGGGTATTTCCACCAAAGTGCTCCTTACGGGACGGGGTCGTAGCCGCCTTTACTGAACGGGTTGCAGCGCATGATGCGCTTGGCGGTCATCCAACCCCCTTTAAAAAAGCCATATTTTTCGATTGCTTCGTAGCCATAGTGCGAGCAACTTGGCTCGAAGCGGCAACTCGGCGGCGTGACCTGGCTAAGGGTCATTTGGTACAGCCGGATCAACGACAATGCGACCCGTTTCATGGTTTTCTCGTCCGCCTGGCACGTCAGGAGACGCTGTCAGGTCCAACAGGCGGGCACGCCGGAGGCATTCCTGCACCGCCGCGCTGATCCGCCCAAACTCCTGGTCCTTGATACTGGGGCGGGCGATCCAAACGAGGTCCCACCCCCCGGCGGTTCGAGGCCGCAGCGCCCGGACCGCCTCGCGCATTTGCCGTCGGGCGTGGTTACGTTCCACCGCGCCCCCGATCTTTTTCCCGGTGATAAAGCTGCTGCGGGTCCGCCCCCCTGGGTCGGGGCCGGGCGCGGCGACGAGGACCACTGGCCCCACCGCCCAGGATCGCCCGGTCTTGCGGACTCGGCTGATGTCGCCGGTCCGCCGCAGCCGATACGCGCGTTCCACCACTCGAAAGGAAGAAGGAAAAATTAAGAATTAAAAATACGGATTGCTCTATGCGACACCCTTTTAATTCTTACTTCTTCCTTCTTCCTTTATCCGTCCTTCAGCCCGTGATGGGCGATGGACAACAAGCGACGGCCCTTGCGGCGGCGTGCCGTGATGACCAGGCGACCCGATCGGGTCGCCATGCGCTTCAAGAACCCATGCTCGCGGACTCGGGGGATCCGCTTCGGTTGATACGTACGTTTAGGCATCGGATGCTGATACTCCTCTGTTTAATGTAGCAAATTTTCGCGGGGGGAGGCGCACAAAAGGGCATATAAAATCCCCGGCCTCGCCGCGATATACTTGCCCATTATACGGTATGGGCTGTCAGAGTGTCAACATTCGTGCGCGCTCGCTCCGCTGTTGCCGCCGTCTGTGGGCAACGGTGCAACCGTTGGGGCCGGATCTCCCGGCCTTATACATAGTATACGCAGCGGAGGCACGAATGGTGTCATCCTATCAGGTGAAGGCGGCTGCTAAGTCGATTGCGTTTGCCCCCCAAGGGTGTCATCCTGAGCGCAGCGAAGGTAGGGTTGGCGGTCAACGGTGCTGCGGCAAATGCTCTGATCTTCGTCAACGACAAGGTATCCCCAACAAGATCCTGAGCGTAGCGAAGGATGACAACGGGGGGTTGGCGCACACCGAACGACTTGACGATCCGCCCCGGTCCACCCTGCCCAGCGGAAAGAGCATATGGTATAACTGAGAGGGATATCAGCAGCAGCAACGATGGAGGAGGAGCGTAGTATGAAAGCCATTCTGAGCGTATCCGATAAAGGCGGCCTGCAAGAGTTGGCCGAGGGGCTGACCGGCCTGGGGGTGGAGTTGTACGCTACCGGCAACACGCGGGCACAGTTGGACGCGGCGGGGGTGGCGATTCAACCGGTCGAAGCGTTGACCGGGTTCCCCGAAATGCTGGACGGGCGGGTGAAGACGCTGCATCCGGCGGTTCACGGCGGCATCCTGGCCCGCCGCGACCGCCCCGACCACCTGGCGCAACTGGCCGAACACGGCCTCAGCCCGATTGATGTGGTGGTCGTCAACCTCTATCCCTTCCGCGAGACGATTGCGCGGGTGGGGGTGACCCAGGAGGAAGCC
>JBBSEL010000237.1:0-6219 GCA_038239755.1 Chloroflexia bacterium
CCCGCCACGCGGCCACCCGCCACACCCCATAGCCCCCCAGCACGCACAGGAACGGGACGATAATCAGCAGGTTGCGCTCGTAGACCCGCTGGAAGCGGCTCATCGCCACCACGTAGAGCAGCGGGAACGGCAGCAACAGCCAGACCACCGTGCGCAGGCGCGGGTCGGGGCGGCGCAGCGCGTCGATCAGCAAGATCGCGCCGCCGACCAGCCCGGCCACGATGATGATCGGCTCGGTGCCCCACAGTTGCTCGATATAGGTCCGCAGGACGGCCAGCATCGCCGGGAGACTATCGGCGGCCTGGTAGTCGTTCACCTCGAACAGGAAGCTGCGCGACCAATATTTCCAGTCGAGGACCAGGAACGGGTTGGTCAGCAGGAAGAGCGCCGCCGCCGCCAGGGCCATGCCCACCGCCAGCCCCAGCCAGCCCACCACCGGGCGTGACGGCTTCTGCGCCCGGTCGCGCCACCAGGCCAGTGCCCAGGCTGTGGCAGGCACCAGGGCCACATACGCCCCGTTGTACTTCGCGGAGGCGCACAGCCCCACCGTGGCCCCGGCCAGCAGCGCCCGGCCCATCTGTGGCCGCTGGACGAAGCCCCAGGCCGCCGCCAGCGCTGCCACGCCCCACGCCGCCATCAGCGCATCGGTCATCAGGTAGTGCGAGTTCTCGATATGCAGCGGCGACGTGAGCAAGAGCAGCGCGGCGACCAGCCCCACCCCGCGCCCCAGCCCCGTTTGCCCGATCTTATACAGCCCGGCTACGGTCACGCCCCCGATCAGCGCGCTGAAGGTGCGGCCCCACAGGTAGAGGTCGGGGGCCAGGGCGAAGGTATGGTTATGGTCGGGCAGCGATTCGGGGCCGACGTAGACACCCTGCCAGGTGCCCCAGATCAGGTTGAGCTTGTAGACTGCCGCCTGGAGGTAGATCATCGACGCGGGATAGACCGCCCAGTGGGGATTGAGGTCGCCGCTCTTGACCATCGCCACCGCCCGGTCCACCATGTTCGCCTCGTCGGCGTGGATGACGAGCGGGAGCGACCACTGCACGCCCCACACCCGCAACCCCGCCGCCAGCAGGAATAGGATCCCGGCGATCAGCCAATCGGTCGAAATGGGGAGGGCGGGCCGTGAGCCGCGCCCGGCAACGTGCTGCATAGCTTCCTTTGTACCCGACGCCGCCCCGGCTTGTCAACTGCGACCCGCACTCCGCACCGGGCATGGTATAATACGGCGTGGAACCCCTGCCCCCGCTCGTCCGGCGCGCCCCCTGGGCCGAACCGCTCCTCGTCCTCGCCTTCTTTGCGGTGCTGACCGTGGGAATGACCTGGCCGACCATCTTGTTGCTCGACCAGGGCATTGATGCGTTTGGCGATGTGGTGCTGCAACTGACCACCATGTCCTGGGACGCGCACGCCCTCGCCACCGACCCGCTCCACCTGTTCGATGCCCCGTTCTTCTATCCCTACTACCACAGCCTGGCCTACTCCGACCACCTGCTGGGGCAGACGCTGCTGACCTGGCCGATCTTCGCGCTGTCGGGCAACCCGGCGCTGGCCCTGAACAGCTACAAGCTCTGGTCGTTCCTGGCGACGGGGGCCGCCACCTACCTGCTGGTACGCGACACCACCGGCAGCCGGGCGGCGGGGTTGGTCGCCGGGGTCGCGTTCGCCTTCACCGGCCTGCGCTTCATGCAGTTGACCCATCTCCATATCCTCGCCACCGAGTGGTTCCCGCTGACCCTGTGGGCGTTGCGGCGGGGGCTGGCCCGCAATAACGGGCGCTGGTTCGCCCTCGCCGCCGGGTTCTTCGCGCTGATGGCCCTGTGTAGCGTCTATCACAGCTACTTCCTGGCCTTGCTGGTGGGGGGCTACCTCCTGTGGTGGGCGGCGCTATGGTGGCGAGGAGCGCGGGGGCGAGGCACGCCGATCCGGCTGGCGGGATCACGCCCGGCCAAACTGGCGCTGACGGGTGGGGTGCTCGGGCTGTTGCTCCTGCCGATCTACGTGCCCTATTTACAGGTGAACAACGAGTTGGGGCTGGCCCGCTCCACCTATGAGGTGCAGAACTGGTCGGCGGTCTGGCAATACTACCTGCGGGTGCTGCCGAGCAACTGGTTCTGGGGCCACCTGCGCCCGGCCATGACCTCGATTGCCGGGGAGCGTGAGCTATTCCCCGGCCTGCTAGTGCTGGTGCTGGCCGCGTTAGGGCTGGTCCTGGGCGGGCGGAGACGGGCCGTTGGGCCGGAACTGGGGACCGCCGCCCCTGTTCCTGTGCCTGTCTCCGCCACCTGGATGCCATCGCGGGCTGCCGAACGCTGGTACTGGCTGGCGGTGGGGTTGGGGGCGCTAGTGCTGACCTTCGGCCTCAGCTACCGCCTGCCGAACGGCTGGGAAGTGCCGCTGCCCTACACGTTCCTGTACGATTGGGTGCCCGGCTTCCAGGCCCTCCGCGTCCCCGTGCGCTTCGCCATGCTGGTTCATCTCGCCCTGGCCGTCCTCGCCGGGTACGGGGTGGCGTATTTTAGATTTGGGATTTGGGATTTTGGAACGAGACGGCAGGTCGCAAATAACACGATTCCCGTAAACAGCGCTGTTCCCGCAACTAGCGTCGCTCCAAAATCCCAAATCCCAAATCTAAAATCCTATGGTCTGGTGGCGCTGATCGTGGTGGGCATCCTGGGCGAGTCGGCGCAGGAGTTGGACCTGACCAACCACCGGGATGTACGCCCGGCGCAGATCGAGCCGTATAGCTGGCTGGCGACCCAGCCGCCGGGGGTGGTGATCGAATTCCCTTTCCGAGGCGATTCGGGCGACATCTGGGATGCCTACTGGGGCACCTACCACTGGCAACCGCTGGTCAACGGCTGGAGCGGCTTTGTGCCGCCGGGCACGGTCTACCTCAGCCGGGCGCTGGCCGCGTTCCCCGACCCGGCCACGGTGGCGCTGTTGCAAGGGCTGGAGGTGCGGCAGGTGGTTGTTCACCTCTGGCAGTACCCGAAGGACCAGCAGGCGACGTTGCGGACCCGCCTGGACAAAACGCCGGGCCTGACCGCCGCCCACCAGAGCGGTGATGACACCGTCTACACTCTGGCCGCCAACCCCTGGCTGCGCCGCGTGGGGGAGGGCGGGACCGGGCCGGTCTGGTTCGGCGGTGGGGTGGGGGCGCAGCATCCCGAAATGGAGGTGCTGGCCTATTTTGCCCGCTACCGGCTGCGCTGGGGCGACCGGGTGCATGGCGACGTGCCGCTGGGCTACAAGCCGCTGCCGCCGCTCCCCTGGGGCACCCCCACCGACCAGATCGTCCAGCCGCCAGGGGAGGTACCGCCCACCGGGTACACGACGGGCGACAAGAACGCTTTCGCCGTGGTTTATGAGCGGGATCGCGACTTGGTCTATCGCTATGATCTGGTGGCGGGTGGGGCGACCCAGGGGCCGCTGACCTTCTCGGCGGGGCGAGGAACGGCGCATTACACCTTCGGCGCGTATGTGACCACGACCGTCACCCTCCCGCCCTGTGGCGACGATCCGGCAGGCCCTCTGACCGTGCCGCCCGGTGTGAGCCTGTACACGACCGACCACTTCTGTCCCACGTTAGATCCGAACACGATCCAGACCACGCCGCCGGGCGGGGCGCGCTTGCTGGCGGCGGAGTTCTGGTCCGCCACGCTGGAGCCGGGCCACCCGCCCACCGTGCAACCCCAGGCCGCCACGTTGCTGCTCGATACGGCGACGGACGCAGTGGCAACCGGGGCAGGGGAGATCGTCGCGCATGTGCGGTTGGTGCCGCGTGCGCCAGATCCGGGGCAATATACACTGACGCTCGACGTGTACCAGAAGCCGTGGGGCACCCATCCCGACGGGCACTATGGCACCTTCTCGGTCCCGGTGCCGGTGGGGGCCGATGGGCGGAGCTATGACCTGACCCTCCATGCAGCGGACAAGGTGGCGACTGCGCTGCTGAACGGGGGGCCGACCGAGGTGTTCGACTGGAAGGGGCCACCGCATGAGGGCGATTTCGCCGCTAGCCTGGTCCTCAGCCTGGGCGACCGCCTGATCGCCCACGTCCCGCTCTACGATTTCACGCTCCACGATGGCCGCCTGACCGAAGTGGTGCCACATCCCGGCCAGACGGTGATCGCGCCGCTGGCCGGGCCGTAGACGGTTCCGTAGATCGCCCCGTGCCCGCCGATACAGTATAATAGGGGACGAGGAACGAGGAACCGGCTCAACCTTGCTGGCGACGAATCACCTTGAGGAGAATTGACTATAATGGCTGTTGATGCGAGCCTGTCCAGCCTGAGTATCGTGCGGGCGAAAGATCAATTGACCCTCGATCTCGATCCGATCCAGGGGCTATGGACTATCGAACAATATCTCCGGCTGACCCAATATAGCCGCATGTTGGTGGAATACACCGATGGGGTGCTTGAGATCCCACCGATACCAACGATGCGGCATCAGATTAAGTCGCAGTTCTTGCTGCTCGCCCTGTACGCCTTCCTCCAGCCGAAGGGTGGGACGGTTTTGTATGCGCCCCTGCGGCTGCAAATCCGAGAGGGGAAATTTCGGGAGCCGGATTTATTAGTGCTCTGCGATGCCAATGATCCCCGACGCCAAAACGACTATTGGCTGGGGGCTGACCTGGTTATTGAGATCGTCAGCCTGGATAACCCTGAGCGCGATACCGTGGTGAAGCGGGGCGACTATGCGGAGGGTGGCATCCCGGAATACTGGATCGTCCATCCTGACGAGGAGACCGTCACCGTGCTGCGGCTGGCCGAAGCCCAGTATGCCGAGCATGGGGTGTGGGGCCGGGGCGACACGTTGACTTCGGCGCTGCTGCCCGATCTGACGCTGGATGTGACCGCGCTGTTTGATGCCCGGTGACGCTCATTCCCGAACAGCGCACCCCGCTACGACCAATTACCCTTCGGTGAGCCACCTACCCATGCCCGATCTGCCCTTTGTCTATCTTTCGGTCCGCACGCCCTACGGCCCCGGTGGGGGACCGGGCCTGCCCGACGCCTACGCCCGCCAGGCGCGAGAATTGGGCTACCCGGCACTAGGGTGTGCCGACCTGGGGTCGGTGGGGGCGTGGCCGGGCTGGGCACACGCTTGCGCCACGGCGGGGGTCCGCCCGATCTTCGGGCTGGCGCTGGCGGTGGGCGAGGGGGGCACCCCGCTCCTGCCGGTGCTGCTGGTGGCGCGGGATGCGACCGGGCTGCATCACCTCCTGGCCTTGCATAACGCGGCGCAGGCGGGCCGGGTGGCCCCGGCCACGCTCCTGGCCCACGCGGCGGGGCTGACTGCGATCTTCCTCGCCACCGACACGGCGGGCGGCGGATCACCCCTGGTCGCCGGGGCCGGGCGACGGGCCGATCTCGACCCCTGGCGGGCGGCGTTCGGGGCCGACCATCTCCTGTTCGGCCTGCCCACCGAGCAAGCTGAGCAGGCGTTGCTGGCCGAGCGTGCTGCCGCCCTGGGCCTGCCCCTGCTGGCCCTGCCCACCGCCTGCTACCCTCGCGAGCGCGATGCTCCGGCCCATGCCGCCCTCTGCGCCTGGCGAGGCCAACCCGTGCCGGAAGGGCCGGGCCGGGCGCTCTTGCCGCCCGATCAGGTGGCGGCGCTGTATACCGGCTATCCGGCGGCGTTAGATGCGGCGGGGGCGCTGGCGGCGGACTGCCGGGCGATCTTGCGCGATCTCCATCCGCCCGACGCGGCGGGGGCGTGCGCGACATTGGCCGAGCGGATCGCGGATGCGCTGGCCGGGCAGGGGCGCGAGACGAGCGCGGCTATCGAGGCCGAACTGGCCGGGTTGCGCCGCCTGGGGCTGTGCCGGGCGCTGCTCATGGCGGCTGCCTGCGGGGCTGGAGCGCGGGCGGGGGGGGTGGTGCTGGGCGCGCCCGCCGGAGCCGCCGCCGGGGGGCAGGTGGCCGAGCGGCTGGGCCTCCATCCCCCCGATCCGTTCGGCGCGTGGCCGCCCTGGATGGAGGCGACGGCCCGGCCCGGCGCGGTGTTGCCCCAGGTCACCGTGGCCGCTTGCCGCCGCGAACGGGTGCTGGCCGAGGCCAACCGGCAGGCCGAACTGGCGGGCGGGCGGCTCCTGGCGCTCGCTGCCCAGCCACTTCGGACCCTGGGCCGGCGTCCATAGCCGCTACCTGCGCTGGCGAAAGAGCGGCCTCTGGGCGCGGATCCTGGACCGCCTCGACCAGCCGGAGG
>JBBSEL010000238.1:0-6208 GCA_038239755.1 Chloroflexia bacterium
AGGCACAACTTACCAGCACATTGATAGCCTGTTTAGTGAGGTGATCGACTGGCCATTGATCGAGACCCATTGGCAGGACTTGTTCCAAGTGGTGCTGTCGATCAAAGCAGGCAAAGTGCTGCCTTCGCTGCTGCTCCAGAAGCTGAGTACGTACAGCCGCAAGAATCGGCTCTACCAGGCCTTTCGGGAACTGGGCCGTGTGGTGCGAACCGTCTTCCTGCTGCGCTACTTGAGCGATCCGCAACTGCGTGAGCAGATCCAGGCGACGACCAACAAGGTGGAAGCGTACAATGGCTTCTCGAAATGGCTGTCGTTTGGTGGGGACGGGGTCTGGGCGGAAAATGACCCGGAGGAGCTGGTGAAACGGGTGAAGTACAATGGGCTGATTGCCAATGCCGTGATCTTGCAGAATGTGGTGGATCTGACGGCGGCCTTGCGGGAGTTGGCGGCGGAGGGGCACCCGGTCAAGAAGGAGGACGTGGCGGCGCTCAGTCCCTACTGGACCAGCCACATTCAGCGCTTCGGCGATTATGTCCTGAACCTAGATGAGTTGCCGGACCCGTTAGAAGAAGATGTGCCGCTGCCTGGTGATCCGACCTCAGTGGAACAAAAAACAACGCTAAATCACTATGTTCTGTAAGTAACTACGGCCCTGGCTACTGCTGCTGCGTCGATCCTGCCCCCGGGCGGCCTGGCGGGCGGCGTAGCGGGCGCAAGCCCTGGCGGCCCAACTCCCGCTCCAGATTGAACTGGTATTTGCCGTGCGGGTTGATGTGCTCGTGGCGCGCCGGCGACAGATGGGCCACATCCTCCTCCCGCACCTCTAGGCCCTCCCCCCGTAACTCCGCCAGCACCGCCGCCATGTAGACGGTGTTCCACACAATCACCGCATTCGTCACCAGCAAGAGCACCTGCGCCTGCGTCGTGTGTTCCTCCTCCTCACTCTGGCGCAGCCGCCCCCAGTTGCCAAAGAACACAAACCGCCGCAGCGCGTGCAGCAACTCCCCCTTGTTCAATTGCCGCTCGATGCGGTGCTGGTCTTGCGGACTGACCACCCAGCCGACGATGTACTCCGTCTTCACCAGCCGGCCATACTCTTGCAGCGCCCGCGCCAACTCGTTCTTGCGCGGCACCACCTGCAACTTGTTCAGCACCAGCGACGCGGTCACCCAGCCCAGTTTCAGCGACCCCGCCAGCCGCAGCAACTCCTCCCAGTGCGTCAGGATCAGCTCCGTATTGATCGTCGCCTTGCACAACGGAGCGACCTCCGGGGGCAGCTCCAGGCCCGGCAGCCGGTAGAGGCGCTGGTCGGGCAGGTCGCGGATGCGCGGAGCAAACTGTAGCCCCAGCAGCGCAAACAGCCCAAACAGCATTTCGGTATAGCCCGCCGTATCCGTGGTGTGCTCGGCCAGCGCCAACTCACTCTCATTGTCCAGGATCTCATCCAGCACATAGGCGGCATCCCGCGCCGTCACCGGTATCACCTTCGTGCCGTACTGTGGCCATTGATCGCTCGTCCAGGTGTAGAACGTGACTCCTTCCTCGCGGTAGGCAAAATAGCGCGGCAGGGGTCGGGCATGGCGCGCCGGTGGGGCCACCGGGAAGCGTTGCCCATCCGAGGAGGAGAGCGTGCCGCCGCCCCAGGCCTGGCTGAGGGGCTGGTGATGGTGGTAGTTCACCAGGGCCACGATCGCCGGACGCAGCGTATCATCGCGCAGGTACCAATTGGCGCACCAGCCCAGTTCCCTGGCCGAGAACTCGGCAATATGTTCCATATCATGCAGCGAGAGATTACACGCCTGCGCCAGCAGCACGGCGTAGAGATGGACCTGCACCGTCGGCGTGCGCGGCTCGGTGCCGGCGGCGTGGACCAAATGATCGCTGAAGTGCGTCCAGCCATCCACCTCGACCAACAGATCGGCCAATTCCAAGCGCGGCAGGCGCGCCGCCACTTGGGCCTCCAGCAGGCGGCGGCGGGGCGGCACCTCATCGGCCGCGAGCGGCGTCACCACCAACCGGCCCGCTTCCAGCCGCACACTCTCCTGCTGGATCAGCGCCGCCGCCAGGTGGACGCCCCGCTCCTGGAGGGTGCGCCGGTGAGCGGCGAGGCGCTCGGTGCCATCCCGTGGCGCGCCGAGCAGGGCGCAGACTTCCGTCCGCCGCCGGCGCCACTCGGCCGGCGGCATCAGGTAGCTTTCCGGGTCGGCATAGCGCCGGCTGCCCTCCACCCAGATATTGCCGGCGCGCAGCGCCTCGCGCAGATGCCACAAGACACACATTTCATAGTAGCGGCGCGAGATGGCCCCCGTGGCGGTGCCCAGGTACGGATACCAGCGGGCGGGCACGAAGCTCAGCGGGGCGTCGTCGGGTACTTTGCGCTTGTGCTGGGCGTTCAGCGTTTGCAGCAGTTGGACTGCGGCCAACAGCGGGCTGCTGGGGCGTGTGGCGTGGAAGGTGAGCGTGGCCAGCAGGGCCGGCGTGAACTGGCGTAGCGTCGGGTAAGCCTCCGCCAGAAAGTCGATATAATTGTCGTCCAGCGGGCGGCGCAGGCGTTTGCACTCCTCCACGGCGGCGCGCATCCGCAGGGGCGAGATCTGCTCGTAAATGGTGCTGCGCACCTGCGCGTCGGCAATCTCCTCATTGAGCACAATCTCGCCCACCGCTTCCAAGAGGATCACTTTTTCGTTGGTCGCCCGCGCCGTATCGTGCCGGAACTCCTCCAGCTTGCGCCGCGCTGTGCTGTCGGCCTCCCACAGATAGCGATCAAACAAGTCCAGGATTTCGTCGATCAGGTCGGCGAGCGTCTGGTGCAGGAAAGCCACCAGGATCGGATAGCGCCGGTAGGCGGGGGCGCGGGCCAGCGCCCAACTGGAGCTTTTGGTGCCCAGGCGGGCCAGGAACTTGCGGCGGTTCAGATTCAGGGTGCCCACCTCCCACCCCGCCACCCCCTGTGCGCGCAGGTAGGTAACACGCGCCACTGCCGCCAATCCTGCCTTGGGGGTATTGGTGCGCGCCCGGCCCTTGAGCCACTCGAAGCGCGTGCGGCCCAACGGCTCATCCGTGATCAGCAGGCTATCCAGCCAGGCCTGCTGCGCGGTGGTCAGCAGCGGGGCCAGCTTGTGCAGCGTCGCCTGGTAGGCCTGCTCACGCGCACTGGCAACCAGCCGTTCCAGGACGGTGACGCCCGGGCGGACCACCTGATCGGCGTGTAATTTCTCGGCGGCCAACTGGAACAGCACGGTGGGTTTGTCATGTTCCTGGGCGCGCTCAACCAGCCAACGGCTGAACGTCTCCAGGTCCGCGCCGGTCGGTTCGCGGTAGCCCAGATACTGCTGCACCTGGCGCAGTTGCGCGGTGCGGGTTTGTTCGCGCTGCCCATAGCGGGCCAGGTCCGCAGCGGGCTGGCCCAGTTGCTGGGCCAGGTACTGGATCGCCGCCGCTGGCGCCGTGGCTAGGTCATCCGGAGCAAAGCCCAGGTAGCGCAAGGCGCACAGTTGCAGGGCCACCCCCAGGTGATGGTGCAGCCGATGATGCAGTTGCAGATGCAGCCGATCCGCCGGGCTGAGCGTGAAGTAGTTGTGCAAGTCATCCGCCGCAATCTCGGGGGGAAAGCGGGCCAGGCGCTCGCGTTCGGCGTCACTGAGGAAGTGGACCGGCATTGGCGGTTCCTTTCGGAGGGGCAGGGAACCGGCAGCCCTGCGGCCGGTACGCCCAGGGCGGGATCAAAACGGCTCCACGTAGGCCGCCGCGACCGCTTCCGGGGGGTTGGTGTAGCGGGCGATGTAGCGGGCCGAGCGGTGGCCGAGCCGGCGTTCCAGCTCATACGCATCCGCTCCGGTGGCCCGCGCCAGTTGAAACGCAAACGTATGCCGCAAATCGTGCGGGCGCAAGGGGCTGATACGGCGGGCCGGGTCGGCCATCTCGGCATCATGCCACCGGCCAATCTGGGCCAGGATCAGGTTAATGGCGCGCGGCGAGAGCCGCCCGCCGGCGGCCCGCGCCGGTAGGCCCTGCGCACTGAGGAAGAGGGCCGTACTCTCCGAGGTGGCATCGCGGGGCCGTTCCTGTTCCAGGTAGTCGGCCAGCGCGGTGCGCGCATCGGCCGAGAGGAAGACGCTGCGCTCGGAGTGCCCTTTGCCCTGCACCTGGACCAGGCGCGCCCGCGCTGCGCGGCGCAGGGCATCGGGCGTGGCGGGGAGCACCTGAGCCAGGTCGAGCCGGGTGAGTTCTTCGCGGCGCAAGCCGGTGGAGAGGAGGACGAAGACCAGGGCGCGGTCCCGCCAGGGGCGGCTGTACTGATGGAGCGGTGGCGCCAGGTCCACCGCCCACTGGCGGCCCCTCAGTTGGTGAAAGCGCGGCAAGCGATCACAGACGCTCTTGAGCGAACGCACCTGATCATCATTGAGGGCGCGCGGTTCCAGTGGGGGGAGGCCCAATTCGCTGATGCCCTTGGCTGGGTCGCCGGCGGGGAAGAGGCGGGGGGAATGGGCGTGGACCCAGGTGGTGAAGGCGGAGAGCGAGGCCAGATGGTTGTTGACGGTGGCGGGCGCCAACGGCAGCGCCCGCAAATGGGC
The DNA here is from genome assembly GCA_038239755.1 of Chloroflexia bacterium. GTDB lineage: Bacteria > Chloroflexota > Chloroflexia > QHBQ01 > JAICKM01 > JBBSAN01. The sequence continues at coordinate 4,575 of JBBSEL010000238.1, forward strand.
TTGCCAGGCGAGGGCATCGCGGCGCAGGCAGGTCGAGATGCGCTCATGGCCGTAAGCCGCCAGGAAAAAGGCGCGAAAGCGATCGAGATGCAGGGCAATCTTGTGGGTCACGGCTGAGGAGCGGACGCCCCCGACGGCCAGTTGCTGATAGTAGTCCATCCATGCGGCGAGGCTATCCGTTGTGGGCGCAGCAGGAGACATGGCGGTTCTGTCCTTTCGTGAAGTGTTTTTCGGGGGTGGCGGATGGCCGAGGGTCTAGGGGCGAAGGAGCGCCAACCTTGAAAATAATCAGGCGCGGGCGGGGTGGACAGGTCGAGCCAGGAATTCAATCCACAGAAGGGACGTTCTGTGCAGTGAATTGGCTCCAGTGTAGCATGGCTGTCAAGGGGGATTTCGGCTTTATCCTACGATGCTGTAGGGATTTAGCGTTGTTTTTTGTTCCACTGAGGTCGGATCACCTGCCTGTATGAGACTGGGCAGGAGAGACATGGACTACTATCGTTGATAGTCCGTGTCTCTTTTTTACACGTATCTTGGTCTTACCCCCAGAAGGCCGGCGCCAACCCCGTGCGCTCCTTGTATCAAATGCGTCAGGTCGCCAAGCCCCTGATCCGCCAATTAGTCAGCGATTGCTGGCGAGCGTGTCAAGGCGCGGATGTCGTGTTGTTCTCGGTGCTGGGCTTCTTCCCGGTCTACCTGGTAGCGAAGAAACTGGGGCTGCCGGCGTATCCAGCATTTCTACAACCGTCCGCCCCAACTCACGCTTTCGCCAATTACCGCCTTCCGCCGGCACCCCGTCGGCTTGGCCCGGCGCGCGGGTACTACAATTGGACGACGCATCTTCTCGTCGATCAACTCTTCTGGCTCATGCTGCGCAGCCTCTTGCAAGAAGCGCGCTATCAGATCCCGCACGCCCCGCCTCTCCCGGTACTGAATCCATTGCTATCTGCCCATGCGTCACAGACACTGCATCTTTATGGCTACAGTCGCTATGTGCTGCCGCCGCCGCGCGATTGGGGGGCGTGGCACCAGGTCTGCGGCTATTGGTTTCTGGATCGCCTGCCGACCTGGCAGCCTCCGCAGGAGTTGTTAGCCTTCCTGGCCGCGGGCCCGCCCCCAGTGTACATTGGGTTCGGCTCGATGAATAACCGCGATCCGGAAGGCGTGACCGGCCTGGTGCTACAAGCCTTGGCCCAGACGGGCCAGCGGGGCATTGTAGCGACCGGCTGGGGTGGCCTGCACGGGGCGAATCTGCCGGAGACGGTGTTTCCCGTGGGGGACGTACCGCACAATTGGCTCTTTCCGCAGATGGCAGCGGTCGTACATCATGGCGGGGCCGGCACGACTGGGGAAGGGCTACGCGCCGGAGTGCCGTCCGTGCTCATTCCTTTCTTCACCGATCAACCTCTCTGGGCACGGCGAGTGGCGATGCTCAGGGTCGGGCCAATGCCGATCGCACGCAAGGACCTGTCGGTTGATCGTCTGACCACCGCGATTGGGCAGGCGGTCAAGGATGCGCAAATGCGGGATCGCGCGGTGAGGTTAGGCGCCAAGATACGGTCGGAAGATGGGGTGGCGCAAGCGGTAGCGGTCCTGCACCGACACGCGAGCTAACTACTCGCCACGGGCTCATC
>JBBSEL010000239.1:0-6168 GCA_038239755.1 Chloroflexia bacterium
AGCGTGGTCGGCGGTCAGCGGAGGGACAGCAGTGTCCGGGAGGGCGGTACGATCCGCCCGGCGCGCGATGATGAGCGCCCGCATCTGAGCAACGATCTGATCCCAGGCCTGGCGGGCCAGCACCGTCTCTTCGGCGGCGTGGCGCGCGGCCTGCCGGGCGGGCGGCTCGGCCAGTGCGGCATCCACCGCCGCCGCAAACTCGGCGGGGGTGTCGGCCAAGGCGACGATGTGGCTGTACGGTTCGGCCACGTCGGTGATGCGGGTCGAGACAATCGGCTTATGCGCGGCCATGTACTCCAGCGTTTTGGTCGGGCTGATGAAGCGGGTCGCCTCGTTACGGGCAAACGGCATCATGCAGACATCGAACCCTTTGCAGAAGCCGGGCAGATCGGCATACGGCTGCTGGCCCAGGTAATGAATGTTCGCCGCCTGGGGCAGATCCAGGGGGTCGATTTTGGTGTGCGGGCCGATCAGCACCCACTGATAGGCGGGCCGCAGCGTGGCTATTTCGCGCAGCAACGGCAGGTCGGTGCGCTCATCAATGACGCCGAAGAAGCCGATGCGGGGATGGGGCAGCGCCCCCAGCGCGGGCGGCACGGGGGTGGCCGGGTCCAGTGCCTGGGCAAAATGGGCCGTATCCACCCCGCTGGAGAAGAGATGAACGCGGGGATGGCGGTCTTTGCGGGCGTTGTAGAGGCTGGGACCGCCGGTGAAAACAAGGTCGGCCCGCGCCAGCGCCCGGCGGTCGCGCTCGATCATGTCGGCGGGGGCATACTTGAACGCGGATAGCTCGTCCATCACGTCGAACACGACCAGCGCGTCGTCCTTGCCTTCGACGGCGGGCAGGGCCAGCGGGGTGTAGAGCCAGTAGACCACATCGGTAGCGCCCCGCTGCGTGAGCAAGTCATCCACCAGCCGCCCTACCAGGCGGTAATGGCCCCAGTCGTTATCACCCAGCGCTGGGCTGATCACCGGGGTCACCAGGGTCAGGTTGGCGGCGCGCTCGTCCAGGATAAGATAGGGGGTGGTTGCCGCGTCGTTCCACCACGGGTCCATGACATAAAGCACCGGGTGCCCCGCCTGCGCCATCCGGGTCAGGAGGTGTTGTGGGCGCTGCCAGACCCAGTCCCAATGGAGATGAGCCAGCACGACCAGGGTGAAAGGGACACCGTCCGAGGGCGGTCCCCCGCTAGCGAGTGCGCTCGGCGGTAGTGGCCGATCAGTCACGAAAGACTCCTTCATAAAGGGGGGCGGATATCCCCGCCCCGCTAGAATCAAGCATATGCGGATACAGGGATCAGCGGGACGCGCCCTGTCAGGTACATTTATAAACAGCCTCATCAGTGCCATTTCAGTAACAATGGCACCCTGGCGCATCGCAGGTTGCCATCATTGGCAGGATCTAAATAGAAGATGTTCCTCTATACCTCTGACAAGCAAGTTTTATGCCATATTCTAATCTTTCCCTGACCTTGGCACCTCTTCTACATACAGGATGAACCATGTTATTCAGCGAGAATGAAGAAGCGTGTTCCCCCGGCGCTGGCGGGTCATCTCGTCGGAGGCGGACGAGGCGCGGGGTGGCAGCCCTGGCCCGGCTGTGGTACAATTCAAGGCGAACGACTTTTTTTGTGACGAAGGATACACCGATGCCGATTTACGAATACCGCTGCGAAGATTGCAAAAAACGGGTCAGCCTGTTTTACCAGAGTATCGCCCTGGCCGAAGCACACGCCGGGGAGGCCCACTGCCCCCAGTGCGGCGGGGCGCACCTCACCCGGCTGGTTTCGCGCTTCAACGTGGGCCGCCCCACGGCTACGCCTACCTATGACCCCGCTGCGGCCAGCTATGAAGCCGGGAGCACCGAGTATAGCGAGAACGCCGGGTTCGCCGGGATGGATGAGCAAGGCGGGATGGGCGCGATGGGCGGCGTGGAAGACACGATCATGCCGGGCCTGGACGAAGACGACCCGCGCAGCATCGCCCGCTGGGCACGCCAGATGCAATCGCAGAGCGGCGAGGACCTGGGGCCAGAGTTCAATACCGCCCTCAGCCGCATCGAGTCGGGCGAGGATCCCGACCGGGTGATGGAGGATATGGAACCAGCCATGGCCGGGGGCGACGATGGCGGCGACTTCGGCGACGCGGAGTAAGGCCCGCCGGATCGCGGGGCGCGAACACCCGCAGGGGGAAGCCAGATGAGCACAGGCGAAAACGCCGGGCCGGCCAGCATCTGGTCGGTGGCCCCCATGCTGTCGGTGCGGCAGGGCGCACGCGCCGTTGAGTTCTACCGGGCGGCGTTCGGCGCGGAAGAGGTCTATCGGGAGGAGGCTCCCGACGGTGCAGTGGTGGCCCGGCTGGCGATCCACGGGGCGGAGTTCTGGCTGAGCGACGAGTCGCCGGAACACGGCAACTTCAGCCCGGAATCGCTGGGCGGCGGGTCGGTGCGGATGATCCTGACCGTGCCCGACCCCGACGCATTATTCGATCAGGCCGTGGCTGCCGGGGCGCAGGTGGTCGCGCCGGTCGAAGAAGGCTATGGTTGGCGGGTGGGCCGCATCGTTGATCCCTTCGGCCATCACTGGGAGATCGGGCATCCCCTCGCCTCGTAGATCAGGGAGTCGGGAGCGGGCAACCCCTCTATTAACAAGAAACACGCAGGCCGGGCGATATCGCCCGGCCTGCGTGTTTGCAGGTGCGCCGATGACCGCTGCTTATTGTTCGAGCAGTTCAAACCGCACCCGCCCGCTGTAGTAGTGGCGGCCCCACAGCCCCCGGACCCCGGCAATCACCCGCGTGCCCACTTGCAGCGCGAGCAAAGCCCCGACCAGGAATCCGGCCAGCGTGCCAAAGGCCAGGCCGAGCAAAAGATAGTTGGGCGCACCGCCCGTTATACCAGGCATAGGCTTCTCCGTTGAAGTCGCTACAGACGCGCTACCCCGCCGCACCGAGTATAACGGCCAGGGCAGCGCGAACGTGTTTCCCGTCACAGACCAGAGACCGATAGCTGGGGACCCAGAGAAAAAGGCGGGGATCAGGAGACCAGACCGGCCCCGGTACCGGCTATTGGATGACCAGCACCCGCGGAGCCTCAGCCCACAACTTGTCGAGCTGGTAGTAGTCGCGGGTGATCGGGTCGAAGATATGGACAATCACATAACTATAGTCCATCAAGATCCAGCGGGCATCCCCGGTCCCCTCGATATGGGTGGGGAGAATCCCCTGTTTACCCAGTTGCTCGTCCAGATCGCGGGCAATCGCCCGCACCTGGCGCTCACTGGTCCCAGTACAGATCACAAAATAATCGGCGATGATCGACAAGCCACGGATGTCGAGCATGAGAATATCTTCGGCTTTTTTATCCTCGGCGATTTGCACAATTAAGCGCGCTAACTCGTTCGCTTCCAGGCGGGTCCCTCCTGACTACCGGGGCGGGTGGCCCCTTCACTTCTATTACACAATAGAACGACAATCGTTCCTATATATTATAGTCGGAAGCGGCAGGTTTTGCAATTAGGCAGCGCGCAATCGCTCAATTGACCGCAGCAGACAGCAGGTTGATTCGGCATGTGCTATAATGCGGGCTAATTTACGCGATATAGGTGCAGCAAAATAGGGGGTAACGGCCATAGAGCGGAGATAGCCGTAGCGAAAGGGGGGTTATACGCTGCGGCCTGGGGACGGGCAGGGGATCAGGTTGGTACAGGTTTTCGGATTTTCGAGGAGGGACCCATCGTCAGAAACCCTGGATAGCCGTGTGCCTTAGCAAAATCAGGAGAGAGGGAAATCATGCGACACTACCGTTTTCTCACGTTGGCCGCGCTGGCCCTGGCGGTGGCCGGGCTGAGCGCCTTGTTGTGGGCACAAATCGTCAGTGCCCACCTGCCGCCGCAATACACCACCGCAGGGAGCAACGATGCTCCCCGCGTGGCCCGCGCCACACTGACCGCCCTGACGGAAGGACTCACGCACGCAAAGGCGGCACCCACCGCCCGCGCCGATGGGGTGACCGGGGGTGGGACTAATCCGACCGGCGCAACCGGGGGCGTGGCCGCTACCGGTGGAGCCGCTACCGGCGGGGCTGCTACCGGCGGGGCCGCTACTGGTGGGGCCGCTACCGGCGGGGGGATCCGAGGCGCATTCACCGCTACGCCCACCCCAGGCTGCGGTTCCGGCAGCTACCACGTCCTGCTCGTCTACGCCGATACGGCGGGCGCGCCCACCACCCTCCAGAATGAGATCCTGGCCGAGCCGGGGGTGAGCACGGTGGACCTCTTCGACGCCAGCGCCGGGACGCCCACCCTGGCCCAATTGCAAGCCTATCAGATCGTCGCGCCGTTCAGTAACAATCCCTTCGCTGATGCGACGACCCTGGGCAACAACCTGGCCGATTATGTGGACGGCGGCGGGGTGGTCGTCCAGTTGGGTTTCTCCTTCTATGGCCCCAACCAGACCTACGGGATCAACGGGCGCTGGGCGACGGGCAACTACAGCCCGTACACCTACAGCACGAACCTCGTGGCGTCTGCTTTCACTCTGGGCACCTACACCGCTGGGCACCCGCTGATGCAAGGGGTGACCACCCTCAATAGTAATTATCAGAACATCGTCACCCTGGCGGGGGGCGCAACCGAGGTGGCTGCCGCCAATAACGGCAACTCGCTGGTGGCCTTCCGCCCGGTGGGGACGCATACGACCGTGGGCATCACCGGGTATATCGGCATCCAGTCCACCCAGAGCGGCGATTGGGGCAAGGTCATCGTCAACGCCGGGCGCTGGCTCATCCCTTGCGGGGGGGGTACTCCCACCCCGACGGTGACCGTGACGAGCACGCCGGTCGTCACAGCTACCACCTCGCCGGTCACCGCGACGCCCACCTGCACCGCCGGGGGACCATACAATATCCTCATCGTCGCCGCCGATCTCGGCGGACCGCCCACCACCCTCCAGAATGAGATCCTGGCCGAGCCGGGGGTGAGCACGGTGGACCTCTTCGATGCGGCCAATGGCACCCCCACCCTCGCCCAGTTGCAGGCGTACCAGGAGGTGGTCGCCTTCAGCAACAATCAGTACCAAAACCCCAGCGGGGTGGGCGATGTGCTCGCCGACTATGCCGATGGGGGCGGGGTGGTCGTTGGGCTGAACTTTAACTGGTACGGCCCGCCCTTCGGCCTCGACGGGCGCTGGATGACCGGCGGCTACACGCCTTTCATTAGCGGTGGCACCTTATTCAGCAACAGCACGCTGGGCACCTACACCGTCGGCCACCCCTTGATGGCCGGGGTCACCACGCTCAACGGTTTCTTCCGCCAGGCGGTGACGCTAAGCTCCGGGGCGGTCCAGGTCGCCGCCTGGGCCGACAATGCGCCCTTGATCGCCTATAAGGTCAACAACGGCCACACCGGCGTGGGCATCAATAACTACGCGGGAGAGAACCCCAATCAGTGGAGTGGGGACTTTGGTCGGGTCGTCGTGAACGCCGCGCGCTGGCTGCTGGGTTGCAGTGCAGGCACGCCAACGGTGACCGCGACCGCGACGGTGACCGTCACAGCGGGCACCCCATCGGCCACCCCCACCGTTGCGGCCACGGCCACCTGCGGAGGCGGCCCCAGCGCCTGGCAAACCGAAACGCCGATGCCGGTCGCACGAGGGTATGCCGCCGGAGCGGTGGTCAACAACCAGTTCTATGTGATCAGCGGGTTCAGCGGCTCGGCCCCCGATGGCACCGTCACCCGCTACGACCTGGGCACCAATAGCTGGGCCACCCTCTCACCCATTCCCACCCCGGTCAGCCAGGCCCGTGGGGCGGCGCTCGGCACTAAGATCTACATGGCGGGGGGGTACAACAACGGCTTCGGCGGGCAAACCACCGGGATGCAGATCTATGACACCGCCACCGGGCTGTGGAGCCAGGGTGCCCCGCTGCCCGAAGCCCGCGCCGGGGCCGGGGTCGCCGCCGCGAACGGCAAGATCTACATCGTCGCCGGGTTCGGCCCTAGTTTCGCCACCCGCAACACGGTCTACGAGTACGACCCGGTCGCCAACACCTACGCCACCAAAGCCCCCGCTCCGGCAGCGGAAGGCAACATCGCCGTGGGGGTGCTGGGCAATCTGATCTATGCGGTGGGCGGAGCCGCCACCTTCATGCACTACGCATATGACCCGGTC
>JBBSEL010000240.1:0-6163 GCA_038239755.1 Chloroflexia bacterium
GTTGGGCAGGCTGGGGTCGGGGATCTGTACGTGGCTGTCCAGGTAGGCCGCGTCGTGCTCGCCCAGCGTGAGATAGCCTGCCGGGGTCACCCAGGCAACCGTGCCGGTGATCGAGCCATAATAGCTGAAGGCAAAGGGCATATTCACGCCGACCTGTTGGTCATGGAATAGGGTTCCTGTAAGGTTATTTCCGGGAATCCAGTTAAAAGCAACCTCGTCATCACAGCTATAGCCGTATTGCTGGGTGTCCAGGGTGCGGTTCAAGTCGGCATTCAGCGTGATATTGGTGGAGGCAATCGTCACCGTCCGGTAGATAGGTAACAGGCAGCGCCCCGAGGTGTACTCGATATAATATTCGCCGGACGGGAGGGCGACCGTATAGTTGCCATTGGCATCGGTGTCCACCGGGTTGACGGGGACCGGGCTGGTCAAGAAGAGCAAGCGCCCCCGCACACCGACCAGGCTGGTGGCGTCGCGCAGCTGCCCGCTTAAGGTCGCATCAGTCGGGACCGCGACGGCGGCGGGCACGGCACTGCGGGCGGCGGCAGGGGTGGTGAGTGGCGCGTTCGCCCCGCTCAGTAGCAAAAAGGTGATCAAGAAAAGGGGCAAAACACGATAGGTTCGATTACGCACAATAGTGCTCCTTCCTATACGGGGAGATTAGATGTGGGGTGAAAACATCGTACCCAAAGCGCACGTCCAGTATATACGATCTGGATAGTGAGTGCGCACAGCGAAAAACCAGAGCCGCGGGTGAGGCAGTGCGGCAGCGTGGAGAGGGAGCAAGCCGTCGCCGCCGGGGCATCTGGCAGGGCTAGCTGCGTGCCCGGCAGGGGGAATCTGCCGGGCACGCGGGGGCGAAAATCTCAGTTGCCTTCGTTGACGAGGTGGATCGGGTTGCCCAGCATCACGATCTGCCAGACGGTGCGGTCGGTACTGGTCGAGCCGCAACCGGCGATGGTGTACTTCATCAGCCAGTAATCGGTGGTGTAATCGTGCGGGAGCGTCACCCCCAGGGTCACCCACTGCCCGTTATATGGCTGGCGACGAACATCGCCCACGGGGTAGCTGGCATCGGTGGTGACCAGCCGGGTCTGGTAAACATGCAGCCAGTTCAGGTCAAATTGCACTGGGTTCGTCAGGTCGCTCTGGCGGAAGACCTGCATGTTCGTGTTGCACTGGGAATCGCCGGGGTCAAACAGCATGATGCTCATCTTCTCATCGTGATGCTCGGTGGCGACTTGGGCCAGGTACCACTGGAGTGCGGTGCCCGATGCCGCCCGAATATTGTTGGTCAACGACAGGTTGTTGATGCCATAGATCGTTTCGAGGTTATTGGGGGCGCGACCACCAAGCGCCAGCGAGTACCCGTTCTGTCCGTCACTGTCATTGCCATTGGTGTCGTTGGTGTACACCTGGAGCCGGAAATCGCCATTGTTCGCCAGCGCCGCTGGCAGGGTGCCGATCAAGAACCACTTGTTGTGGTACGTGGTCGTACCATCATCGCGGAACGACACAGGTGCCGTCAGCGGCACATCATCGGTGAATAGGTCGGGTGTGTTATCAGGCCGGTAAAGCTGGAAGGTCGTGGTGAAACGGTATTGGGTCGGGGCCGGGAGCGGCGCGCAAGCCTGGGTATCACCGGTATCGGCGCCGGTGCCGCTGACCCCATTCCGGTAGTACTGCGCCGGATCATATACGTAGATCCCAATGTCACCGCCTGAAGCGTCCACATGGATCCCATAGTTATAACCCGCGTTCGCGTTCGGTCCAGCCACGTAGGGTTGGTTCAACTGCGAGGTATTCAGGTTCCCTCCACAGGCAAAGCCATTCTCACTACCCACATATTTGGTATTATAAGCATCCCCGTTCCGGTTGTCCGACCCTGGCCCGTCAATCGCCAGCCAGAACTTCTCGTTAGTGAGCTGGCAGCTGGGGCAGTTACCGGGGCCAGGGCCATTGCCCACCGCGATCGGCGTGGGGTTCCCCACCCCGAACGAGACGCAGTTGGGACAGCCCAACCGCACCGGCAGGGAGTACTGCGCGTAGGCATCGCGGGTGACCGGCACCTTGCTGATCCCGAAGATGCGCATGAAGTAGACATCATCCTCGGCCACGATGATCACATGCAGCCGGGTGTTATAGCCCGGCACCGTCTGGGCATCCACCTGGGGGAACCCATTGGGATCGGGGTTGTTGACATAGCCGTTCAGCCCGGCATAGTACCGCGCCAGGGTTTTCGCATCCACTGGCTGTTGCGGCAACTTGATCACCCCGGCCAGCGCCGCCGCGTCGGCAGCGCGCTGCTGTTGCAGCGTCCGCAGCAGCAACATGCTCACGTCGAGCGCCAACCCGGTGAACCCGATCAGCGCCACCAGCATGATCGCCAGCAAGGGCAGCGCCTGGCCGCGCGCCCGCCAGCGTTGCTGCCGCGACACCGGCGATGCCACCGCGGCAGTTGGAGAGGATGAGGTCGTAGAGTGGCGAACACCACCACGGAACAGACGCTGCAACATCGTTATAACCTCCCACCGGCTCGCACCGGCATGTAAATCACAGAATACCACAAGGAGAAAACAGAGCGTTCGCCAGGCAAACTAAGGCCGAACAGGGCGCAATAGTTCTGGTTCGATTTGATTATACGAGGTATCCTCAATCGCAATTGTGTTCGACGCCCCCGGCACATAGTTAAAGAAAAAGCGGTGGATGAATTGTACGGTGACGGCTAGAGCATCCGTATCAGGTAATTGGTTGCGCCGTCCAGGAATTGCGTCCGGCACCCAGGTGAGCGAGCCATAGGGCACCCAACCCTGGTAGCATGTATTCCCCGTGCCGGTAGGCCGGATATATACATTTTCGGCGCACGGGCTGTCACAGCCCCCGGTGCTGTTCGACTTGAAAACCCGCACCCGCACCAGATCATCAAAAGGCATCGTCTGCAGCGTCGTGCTCACCGCTAGCAGGACGGCGCAGTCGGCGTCATGCGAGCGGCTGGCCGCGGCTCCGGCACGCGCCCCTTCGCGGGAGGCGTAGTGGATGCCGACATGGTCTTTAAACAGCATCCCAAACTCTAGAATACCCACCGCCAGCACCAGCAGTAGCGGGAGCATCAGGGTAAACTCCACCATGGCCTGGCCCTGGCGCTGCCCTGGCCGCTGCCCGACCGGATCCGGAACCGCCCGCAGCCCGCGCTGTTTCATCAGCCTCATCAACAGCCTCCCACTTCCAACTAAACCGGTAAACCCTGCGGTACGGTCATCAAGGACCGGGGGTGCCGAAAAATGATGGTTCGATCTGGACCACCGAGTGGTCCTGGATAATCGTAGTGCCAATCGCCCCAGGAATCAGATTGACTAAGAAGTTATGCCGGAACCGGATCTCGACGCCGATGGCGTCCGTCGGCTCCGTCGTCAATCGGCTACCGGCAGCCCAGTTGCTCGCGCCGTCCAGCACCCAGGAGAACGGATACGGATCATGGGTGCGGGTGTAGCTGTTGGCGATACAGGTTGGGTTGCAGTCCGGAGACTTGTAAACGCGCACGCTCAGCAAATCATCGTAAGGCATCGTCTGCATCGAAACGCTGATCGCCTGGAGGATTTGATCATCGGCATTGCCCAGGTCGCCGGCCACGGCCCCGGTGCGGGCACCCTCGCGGGTGGAGTAATGAACCGTCATATAATTGCGGAATAACCAACCGAACTCGATAATGCCCATGGTCAGCAGGAACAGCAGCGGCACGATCAAGGCGAACTCGACCAGCGACTGGGCGCGCGGTTTCTTCGGCCCCTCTGCCCTGCCCTCGCCCTTTCCACCCCTGGTGGCGGGCGGCGGACGCCGATTAACCGGTACAGCCTCGTTCATAACAGCCTCCTACTACCGCGATACCTACCCTCTATAAACGAGTACAATACATCCCAAAACATCGTATCTCACCCGATCATAGCCTTCATCTACTATTGTAACGGCCTCAGCAGAGACGGGCAATAGGACAATAGTACCAAAGGGTTATTCGGGCCGGAAAGGGATGTAGCATAAAAGTACCAAAGGAGCGGGCGGGTGCCCGCTCCTTTGGTCTGGGGCTGCCGAGGCAGCGTGGTCGATTACGTTGGGGGAGCTTACCAGTGGCGGCTCAATAGCTGGAACGCATTGGACAACTGGTAGCTGGCGGTCTGGGCCGGGGCCGAGGACTTCGGCTTGGGCGCGCTCGGGTCACTAGGATTTGGCGAGAACAGCCGCGGCGTGCAGACGAAGTCCGGCGGCGAGTAGTAGGTCAGGATGCAGCCGTTGCCCTCATTCAGAACCATCCGCACCCGGTAGTACTGGTCGCCCACACCGGGGCCACCCGGCGGGAAGACCACGCCATTGATAGCACCCGGGAAGGTCTGGGGTGTCAGCGTCGGTATGGCGACAGGGAACGGCGTTCCCGCCGCCCGCTGCGTCCAACTAGGATCGGTCGGAGGCGGCGCTGAAGCCATGGTCGTGGCGTCCACGAAGAACTGGAGGGTCCCATTTACCGCCCCGGTGCAATTGTTAATGATCTGGGCCGAGTAGTTGATATTGGCCGTATTGTGGGTGATGTCATACAGGCAGCTTGTGTCAATGGTCACGGCCAGGTTAGAGCAGCAGACGATCCCCGACGTGGGTGTGGCGGTCGCCGTCGCGGTGTTGGTCGCGGTGGGCGTGCGCGTCCGCGTAAACGTCGGCGTGTTGCTCGGCGTGTTCGTCGGCGTGAACGTGGTGGTGGAGGTCGGAGTGCTCGTCCGCGTAAACGTCGGCGTGAACGTCGGCGTGTTGCTCGGCGTGTTCGTCGGCGTAAACGTCGGTGTGTTCGTTGCCGTATTCGTCGCCGTGGAGGTCCGCGTCGGCGTGTTGGTCACGACCGGCGTGTTGCTCGGCGTAAACGTCGGCGTGTTCGTCGGGGTATTGCTCGGCGTGCTGGTGCGCGTCGCGGTCGGGCCGCCCGGCGTGCTTGTCGCGGTGTTCACCGGCGTCGAAGTGCGTGTCGGAGAATTGACCGGCGTGCTGGTGTTGGTTGCCGTCGGGCCGCCCGGCGTATTTGTCGCGGTCGGGCCGCCCGGCGTGGGCGTCACGGTCACCGTGCGGGTTTGCGTCGCCGTCGGCGGCGTGCCCGTTACGGTCACGGTCGAGGTATTGGTCGGGGTCGCGCCACCGGGCGTATTAGTCGCCCCAACGGTGCGCGTCGCGGTCGGACCACCCGGCGTGGAAGTCATCGTCGCCGTCGGCGGCGTGCCGGTTACGGTCACCGTCGAGGTATTGGTCGGGGTCGCGCCACCGGGCGTATTGGTTGCCCCCACAGTGCTTGTCGCGGTCGGACCACCCGGCGTGGAGGTCACCGTCACGGTGCGGGTTTGCGTCGCCGTCGGCGGCGTGCCCGTTACGGTCGCGGTCGCGAGCGGCGGTGTGGTCGTTGCGGCGGCGGTGCTGGTGCGGGTCGCTGTCGGCGGCGTACCAGTCACGGTCGCCGTCGGGGTGAACGTCGGCGGGATCGTGGTGGGGGTGGCGGTGCCACTGACGGGTGTCGCGGTCGCCGTCCCTGCCGGCGGGGTCGGGCATCCCTGGGTGCAGTAGTTGTTGCCGTTGCCGCTGAGGTCATCGAGCAGGCGCGAGCCATAGCGGACCCCCCCCGCGAACGAGACGATCAGGTTGCCATAGAAGGCATCGGCCTGGAAGGCGCACGGCGGGTTGTTCACCGTCAGCACCAGCGTGCTGTTCGGCGGGATAACGGCCAGGCTGTAGTCGTACAGCGCCTGGTGATCGATGTTGTTATCGAAGCGGCGATAAGTCGCCAACCCGATGGGGTAGCTGCATGTATTTGAATGGTTGGTGAAGACCGCCTGGCTGGTCGCCCCGTTGTTGCTGATCGTGGCGTCGAGGACGTTGGGGCCGGGGGTCGTGCTGCACCCGGCGGCGGGCGTGAAGGCCGGGGTCACCACCGGGATCGGCGTGTTGGGCACGCAGGTCGGGGTCGGCGGGGCCGGAGTGGCCGTCGCCGTCGGGCAGACCGGGGTGCAATAGTTGTTGCCGTTGCCGCTGAGGTCATCGAGCAGGCGCGAGCCGTAGCGGACCCCCCCCGCGAACGAGACGATCAGGTTGCCATAGAAGGCATCGGCCTGGAAGGCGCACGGCGGGTTGTTCACCGTCA
>JBBSEL010000241.1:0-6154 GCA_038239755.1 Chloroflexia bacterium
ATCTGCCCCTGTGGGTCGGGTTCGGGCAAGTGGCCCTGTATATGCTGGGCATCGTCTCCTTTAGCTTCTATGTCAAGGACCGGCTGGGCACCCGCGCCTGGCGCCTGATCCACATGCTGAGCTTCGCGCTGTTCGTGCTCACCATCGCCCACGGCCTGGGCAGCGGCACCGATAGCGGGACCCTCGCGGCCCAGATCCTCTACTGGGGGAGCGGCCTAAGCGTCCTGGGCATGTCGATTTACCGGATCGTGGCCGTGCGCCGGGGCCGGGCGAAAGCCGCCCTGGCAGCCACCGCCCCGGTGGCCCTGGCCGGGCGGGTGCAAACCCCGCCGACCGTGCAGGTCACAGGCCGGGTCAGCAAGCCGACCATCTAGTCCGCGCCACACGCAGCCGCAATAGCCGGGGGAGAACGCCGCACAGCCGGTGTTCTCCCCCGGCTTTGTTGTGCCCCCGCTCTGCCCCTCTCCCCCCCGGTTCAGGACCGCGGAACTCTTACCGATCTCTAATTCTTTCCCGCCTTGTTTTAAAGCTACTCGGCTACACTATAGAAGGAACGCACGCACGGGCACTGCCGCCCACTGAGACCAGTGCGGCAGCCCGGCGGCGGGCGAACCGGCCATCATATGCTATTTATTCAGCAAGCAAGATAAGAGAGGACACGACAATGATCGCCACAAAACAGATGACCAAGACGACGGCCCTGGTGGGCCGGTTGGAACGGGACAAATTCTGGTCCTGGATGGGGTTGGGGTTCTCGCTGGCCGTTTCGGCGGTGTTGAACCTGTGGAACCTGGCGCAGAACGGGTATGGCAACACCTACTACTCGGTCGCCGTCCAGAGTATGCTCCTGAACTGGAAAAACTTCTTCTTCGCCTCTTACGACGCGGGGAGCTTCATCACCGTGGACAAGCCGCCGGTGGCGCTGTGGATGCAGGCGATCAGCGCCAAGATCTTCGGCTTCAACGGGTTGGCCCTGCTGGTGCCCGAAGCCCTGGCCGGGGTCGCCTCGGTCGCCCTGCTCTACTTCCTGGTCAAGCGGCTGTTCGGTCCGCTGGCCGGATTCCTGGCGGCGACCGCCCTGGCGCTGACCCCCATCGCGGTGGCGGTGGAACGCAGTAACAACACCGACACCTGGCTGATGTTCACCCTCCTCCTCGCCGCCTGGACGATCACCCTGGCAACCGAAAAGGGCCGCTTCCGGCTCCTGGCGCTGAGCATGGCGCTGGTCGGCATCGCCTTTAACATCAAAATGCTGGAAGCCTGGATCGTCCTGCCGACCTTCTTCCTCCTCTATCTGGTGGCCGCACCGCTAAGCTGGAAGAAGCGCCTGCTCCACTTGACTCTCGCCGGGATCATCGCGCTAAGCGTCTCGCTCTCCTGGGCGGTGGCGGTAGACCTGACTCCGGCCAGTATGCGCCCCTGGGTGGGCGGCAGCCAGACCAACAGCGTCCTGGAACTGGCCCTGGGCTACAACGGCCTGGGCCGCATCACCGGCCAGGGCGAACGGGTGGGCGGCGGCACCACCACCGACCGGACCGATGCCTCACTGCTGACCACCGCACAATTCACGACGGGCACGACGGCTACCACCGGCACGACGGGCACGACTGGTGCGACCACCGGCACGACCGGTGCGACCACGGCCCCCGGCAACTTCACCCCCCCAACCGATGGGAACGTCCCCGGCGGCGCGGGCGGCGGCAACTCGTTCAACACCGGCACGCCGGGTGTGCTGCGGCTCGTCAACAGCGAACTAGCCGCCCAATGGAGCTGGCTCCTCCCCCTGACCCTGCTAGGCCTCGTGGCGGCGGCGTTCGGAGTGCGGCGTAAGCTGCCGCTGGACCGCAAGGGGCAGGCGCTCCTGCTCTGGACCGGCTGGCTGCTCACCTACGGGGCCGTGTTCAGCATGGCGTCGGGCATCTTTCACAACTACTATATGATCATGCTGGCCCCGGCGGCGGCGGCACTGGTCGGGGCCGGGGTGGCGGCGCTCTGGGCGGCCTATCGCCAGGGCGGCTGGCGGGCCTGGCTGCTCCCGGCGGCGCTGCTCATCACGGCAGCCTGGCAGGTCAAGGTGCTGCTCGACTTCCCGGCGTGGAGCGCCTGGCTGACCCCGCTGCTGGTCGGTGGGAGTGTGATCGCGGCGGCGGCGCTGGTGGCGACGCGGCTGCTGAAGGGGCAAATCTGGCGGCGCGTGGCTCCGGCACTGCTGGGGGTGGGCCTGCTGGCCCTGGCGCTGGCCCCCTCGGCCTGGGCCAGCACGGCGGTCCTGGCGGCGGGTAACAGTTCCATCCCGACGGTCGGCCCCAGCCAGTTGACCGGTGGGCAAGGCGGCTTCGGCGGCGGGCCGGGCGGCGCGGGCCAGGGGGGCGAGACGGCGAATAGCAGCCTGATCACCTACCTGCAAGCCAACCAGGGCGAAACCTTCTACCTGCTCGCGGTATCGAGCGCCAATCAAGCCTCATCCATTGCCCTGGCAACCGGCGAACCGGTGCTGGCGATGGGCGGCTTCGGCGGCAGCGACCCGGCCATGACGGTCGAGAAGCTGCAAGAACTGGTGGCGACCGACCAGGTGCGCTACGTGATGATCGGCGGCGGTGGCCCCGGCGGCACGACCTCGGACCTGACCACGTGGGTCCAGGCCAACGGCACGGTGGTCGACTCCAGCCTCTACGGTGGCACGGCCACCAGCACCACCACCAACCGGGGGCCGGGCGGCCTGGGCAACGGCACACTATACGACCTCGCCACCCCGTAAGACACCCGGCACAACAAAACGGTCTTTTCGCCTGAAACAGGGCGGGGGGACCGTTTTGTTGTGCCTGCGGTGGAGGGATCGCGCCAGCTTACCAGGGGAGCGCCAGTTGTTGGTTAGGCGGCACGGCAGGCGGGACCGGCACCACGGCAGGTGGCACCGAGGTCGCGCTGGGCCGGGCGGCCACGGTAGCGCTGTCCCAGGCCAGGCTGGGCCGGTCGCGCCCCACCACCGCCACCGGAAGGGCGGCGTGCCCGATCTGGGCCAGGGCGGTCTGCACTTCGGTGCGGGCCAGGTCGGGGGTGTTGTTGGTTGTGGACAGGTGGGCCAACCAGACCGCGTGCGGGGGCTGGATCGTCGCCAGTTCTTGCACCAGCGCGGCGGCTTCGCTGTTGGAGAGGTGCCCGGTCGGCCCGCCCACCCGGCGCTTCAACGCCCAGTGGTAGGGGCCGCTCCGCAGCCGTTCGCGGTCGTGGTTCGCCTCGATGATCAGCAGGTCTACCCCCGCCAGCGCGGCGCGCACCGCCGGGGTCACCTGCCCCAGGTCGGTGCAGAGGCCGATGCGGAAGCCGTCGCCCTCCACACAAAAGGCGACCGGCTCGGCGGCATCGTGCGCCACCGGGAACGGGCGGATCACGAGCGATCCTACCTGGACCGGCCTGTCTACGGCCAATTCGATCGGCTCCGGCAAGCGGCCCAGCGGGTCCGCCCCGGCGCGGAAGGTGCCCGGCGTGGCAAAGACCGGCAGGCGATGGCGGCGGGCCAGCCCCCCCACCCCGCACAGGTGGTCGGTATGCTCGTGGCTGACGAAGATCGCCGCCAGCCGCGCCGCCCCCACCCCCTGCCCGCGCAGGTAGCGTTCCAGTACGGGTGCAGGCAGCCCGGCATCAAGCAGCACGCGGGTCGTCCCCGCCCCCACCAGATAAGCGTTGCCCGAACTCCCGCTGGCTAAAGCCGTGATCCGCATGAGCCCTCCCTATTCCCTCTCCCGTACACCCCGTCTGGCGCACCTTTATTATAGAACAAACGTTCCCGAAAAGCCAGCTATGCTGTTTAATCAATCATCTGGACTATCTCAAAATCCATCTCTGTCATCCTGAGCGCAGCGAAGGATCTTGTCGGCGGTCAAAGGTGCAGAGGCAACGATCCGTTCTGTACAGGCAATCTGGCGGCCCGGACAAGATCCTTCGCTGCGCTCAGGATGACAGGGGTGGAAGGTCTACAAGTACCGACGGGCTGTGCAACAACTCTGGTTCCATCGTCTCGGCGCGCCTACTGCCTCAGGGTTGGAGGGGGTACACTTCCATTTGCGCGGCGGGCAGGGGGCGAGAGGGGAGGCCGGGGAAGATGCGCGCCAGTTTGGCCTGCAAGATTGCCCGATCTGCCCCACCCACGGCCCACCAGTGGACCACCACATAGCGCACCTGCGCGGCACGCAAGGCGGCCAGCCCGGTGCGGGCTGCCTCCGCCGCCAGCGGATCATCGGGCGGCGTGGCCGGTAGCAAGTAGCGCAGCACCGGCGTATCGCGGACAAACGGATCGGGCGGTTGGCGCGAGAGATAGCCGCCGATGATCGGCTGGTGATGGATCAGTTGATCGGTCAGGGTGGCAGGCACCGGCGCAAGCGGCAGGTCGAGCAGGGCAAACGGCCCCGGCTCCTGTGCCACCGCCGCGTAGAACGCCGCGTCATCGTGCGGGGTCAACAGCGGGATGGGGACCGGCAAAAACTCGGCCAGGATCAGCAGCCCGACCACCCCGGCAGTCCAGGGATGGCGGGCCAGCCGCGCCCCCCATCCCGGCCCCCGCGCTGCCGCCCCGGCAGCCAGGGCATAGCCCACCAGGACCGCCAGCGCCAGCATCGTCAGGACCATCAGGCGCGACGGAACCCGAAAGATGGTGAAAAACGGGATGACATTGAGCAAAGTATAGGGCAGCGGCACGCTCACCCCGCCGAAATCGGTGCGGCCCCACACCTGCAAGGTCGGCCCCAGGCTGAGCACCCAGGCCCCCAGCGCCGTCCATCCCCAAAAGGCCACTGCGGGCCGCCGCAGCCGCCATAGGGCGAGGCAACTCAGCATCAGCACGAGGGTGCCGACCGAGACGATCAGTTCTGCTGGGGGCCGCCCCAGGTAGTGGAGAAGGACGGCCAACCCCCGATCCGGCCAGAACGGGTGGAGCAGATTGGGCATGAAAGCATCGGTCAGGTCCGACGAATAGAAGAAGCTTTCCCCGGCCCCCGGCTGCATATAGGTCGCCGTCCGCGCCTCCTGCACCATCGGCCACAGCACCGGGCTGACCAGCCCCAGCGCCACCCCCCCGGTCACCCCCCGCCGGACCGCCCCGGCGCCCAGGCGGGCGCGCGACGGGTGGCGCAGCAGCCGCCAGGCCGCGAACCAGGCCGTGAACAGGCCCAAAAACAGCACATGCAGCCACTCGGTGTAGGCCGTCACCGCCAGCCACCCCCCGGCCACGGCGGCCCAGCGCAGGCTATTGGACCAATTCGGGGCATCACGCGCCCCAGCGGCCCCGGCGGGCACATCCGGCCCCCAGGCTTTGAGCAAGGCCAGGACGTACAACGGCAGCCATTGGATCGAGATCAGGTTGAGTTGGCCGTGGAGGTGGGCGAAGTGATAGGGGCAAAAGGTGAAGACGATCCCGGCGACAAAAGCCGCCCGGCGCTGGCCGGTCAGGTAGCGCACCAGCAGGTAGGTGCCATACCCCGCGCCGACAAAGCCCTGCCCGACCAGCAGGTTATACACGGCGGGCAGGGGGAGACCCGCCAGTTGGAAGGGTATGCTGATCACGCCGAGCAGCGGTACCAGCGTATCGAAATAGAGGCTGACCCCGTAGGGATAGTAGAGCAGGTCGGTGTGAAACGGGCTGGTGTGGAGGGTGACCAACGCCGTCTTCACCCACCACAGGTCCCACAAAAACTGCGCGCCATCGCTCCCGTCGGGAAGTTGGGTGGTGAACACGGTGATCAGCGGCCAGGTCAGCAGCCCGGTCAGCACGGTGTAGGCGAGCAACACCCCGCCGTGTTCCGCCCCCCGCCCCCGCCAGCGCGCCCGCGCCGGGGGTGGAGCCGGATCGGGCGGGCCGGGCGGCGCAGGGTTGGCGGCGATGGGCGACACCGGATGGGGCATGGCCGGACGTGGCTTTCCTACGGTCGGTGGGGGCTAGGCGACTGCGTTCGGCGGCTGGCGGGGGAGCCAAAAGGCGACGGTCGTCCCCAGCCCTTCCTGGCTCACCACCGTCAGTTGTCCACCGTGCCGGACGATGATCTCGTGGCTGATGTACAGGCCCAGGCCCAGCCCGCTATAGCGGTTGTTGGTGACGTTGCGCGCTCGGTAAAAGCGCTGGAAAATCTGCTCGGCCTGATCCGCCGGGATGCCGATCCCG
>JBBSEL010000242.1:0-6127 GCA_038239755.1 Chloroflexia bacterium
CTGTGAGTAAAGGGGAGGGGCAGCTACAAGCCAATCTCTCCATTCATCCTGATGACTACTGACGGCGGACGGCTGACGGCTGATCGCTTATCCTAGGCGCGGTTGCGGACCTTGATCCAGCGGGCCGACAGCAGCGAAAATAGCCCAAACGAGACCAACCCTAGCGCGACGATGCCCAGCAGCCAGGGGCCGAACGGTTGTTGCAACAACGTCTGCAACGCCCCGTCAATCCCTTTGGCCTGTTTGGGGTCAGTGTTCAGCGCCGCCTGGATCAGGAAGAAGCCGAGCATGGCGAAGATGATCCCCCGCGCCACCAGCCCAAAGCGCCCGATCCAGGTGAACGCGGTCAACTCGGTCGGGTTCATCTCTCCGGTCTTGAAATCTTTCTTGAAGTCGGTGGTGACCCCCTGGGCCATCTGGCCGATGCCGCCCGCGATGCCGATCAGGCCGACCAGGCCGACCAGCCAAACCCCGAACGGCTGGGCCATCAGCCCGGCGGTAAAGTCCTGGGGGCCGCTGCCACCGCTCGTTTTCGCCCCGCTGCCGGTGATCAATTGCACCGTCGGCACGATCAGCGCGCCGTAGGAGAAGCCGCTGATCGCGTAGCCGATGCGCTGGGCGATCCCTTTCGGGTCGTTGCCCCGGCCCAGCGGGTCGAGCAAGGCGCGGACGAAGCCCCAGATCGAGTAGCCGACCAGCCCGACCACGATCAGGACGAGCAGGAACTTGCCAAACGGCTGCCCGGCAATCGTCGTCAACGCGCCGTTCTTGTCGGTCGTCGCCCCACCCCGGCCCAACGCCAGCGTCACCGCCAGCAGCCCGACCACTCCATAGAGCAGCCCGCGCACCACATAGCCGACCCGCGCCAGCCGCTCCAACCAGGGGTTGTCCACGGTCTTTTGCGCCGCCTGCCCGGCCTGATCCTTGGCCTTTTCCACGGCCCCTTCGACGTTCGCCATCTGTCCCTCTCTTTCCTGCTGCGCCCTATTGCGGTTGATAATTCTGCCTATTAGAACGTAAGCGCCCCACAGATGGTGCGCTCCCGGCCCAATATACACCCCTGGTCCGATCCCGCCAGGAAACAAATGTGCTATAATAGAGGGCTACGTGAGCCATGCATTTACAGGGAGGAATTGTCATGCCCGAGTTCCAGGTTGTCTCTGATTTCCAGCCGATGGGCGACCAGCCAGAAGCAATTGCCAAGCTGATGGAAGGGATCGATCAAGGCTACCGCCACCAGACATTGCTCGGTGCAACCGGTACGGGGAAAACCTTCGTCATGGCGAAGATCATCGAGGAGATCAAGCGGCCCACGTTGGTCTTGTCGCACAACAAGACGCTCGCCGCCCAGCTCTACTCCGAGTTCAAAGAGTTCTTCCCCAGCAATGCCGTCGAGTACTTCGTCAGCTACTACGACTACTACCAGCCCGAAGCCTATATCGCCCGCACCGACACCTATATTGAGAAGGACTCGGACATCAACGAGGAGATCGACAAGCTGCGCCACGCCGCCACCCGCGCCCTGTTCGAGCGCCGCGACGTGATCATTGTCGCTTCGGTGTCGTGCATCTTCGGCCTGGGATCGCCGGAAGAGTACGGCAAGGTGGTCGTCTCGTTGCAGAAGGGGCAGACGGTGATGCGCGACCGGCTCTTGCGCCGCCTGATCGACATCCAGTACAACCGTAACGATATGAACCTGGTGCGCGGCACGTTCCGCGTGCGCGGCGACACGCTGGAGATCTACCCGGCCTACGAAGAGATCGCACTGCGGGTGGAGTTCTGGGGCGACGAAATCGAGCGGATCAGCGAAATGGACCCGCTCACCGGCGAACTGCTGATCGAGCGCACCCGGATCGACGTGTACCCCGCCCGCCACTTCATCACCAGCCAGGAGAAACTCGTCGCCGCTATTTCCGACATCCGCCAGGAGTTGAACGACCGAGTGGCCGAGTTGAAGGACGAGGGCAAGCTGGTGGAGGCGCAACGGCTGGAGCAGCGCACCCACTACGACCTGGAGATGCTGGAGGAGACGGGCTACTGCTCCGGCGTAGAGAACTATTCGCGCCACCTGGCCCGCCGCCAGCCCGGCGACCGTCCTTCGACCCTGCTCGACTACTTCCCCGACGACTACCTGCTGATGGTGGACGAGAGCCACATTTCGCTGCCACAGGTGCGCGGCATGTGGGGCGGCGACCACTCGCGCAAGGTGGAGCTGATCAACTATGGCTTCCGCCTGCCCAGCGCCGCCGACAATCGCCCGCTCACCTGGGACGAGTTCGAGAGCCAGGTCAACCAGGCGGTCTATGTCACCGCCACACCCGGCCCCTACGAGTATCAGAACAGCGAGCAGATCGTCGAGCAGATCATCCGCCCGACCGGGCTGATCGACCCCGAAATCGAAGTGAAGCCGACCGATGGGCAGGTGGAAGACCTGGTGGAGCAGGTGCACGCCCGCGTGGCAAAGGGCCAGCGTGCGCTGGTGACCACGCTGACCAAGCGCATGGCCGAGGATCTGGCCGACTACCTGAAAGAAGTGGGGATCAAGACCCAGTACCTCCATAGCGAGATCGACACGCTGGAGCGGATCGAGATCTTGCGCGACCTGCGGCTGGGGATCTACGATGTGGTGGTGGGGATCAACCTCCTGCGCGAAGGCTTGGACCTGCCCGAAGTGTCGCTGGTGGCGATCCTCGACGCCGACAAAGAAGGCTTCCTGCGCAGCCGCGACAGTCTGATCCAGACCATCGGGCGCGCCGCGCGCCATGTAGAGGGCCATGTGGTCATGTACGCCGACCGGGTCACCGACTCGATGCAGGCTGCCATTGATGAGACCTACCGCCGCCGCGAGAAGCAGGTGGCCTACAACACGGCCCACGGCATCGAACCGGCCAGCATCGTCAAGCAGATCCGCGACCTGACCGACCGGGTGCGCTCGGTGGCCGAGACCCGCGCCGATTATCAGGTCAGCCCGACCGGCGAGATTACCATCCCCAAGGACGAAATGGTGCGCATGGTCAAAGAGCTGGAAACACAGATGAAGCTGGCCGCCAAAGCGCTGGAGTTCGAGAAAGCCGCCCTCTTGCGCGACCAGATTGTAGAACTGCGCCGGGCGCTGGAGTAGACCGCCGAGTGCTGAAACAGGGGTCAACACAGGGGTCTGCCCATGGGGCAGACCCCTGTGTTATTGCCCGGTCGCTGGAACCCAAAATCACACGGAACAGGAGGACTTTTAGGGGGCGAATCCCTATTGCGGGTTAGGCGGCGCTCTGCTATACTAAGCGCGGCAGCGCCGTAATGCGCGGCAATAAGCAAGCGGCACTCCAGCGCCCGTGCGGCGGGGACGCAGGAGGCAAGAGACAGCACACCACCCAATTAAGGAGGCTAGTAAAACAGTGGCCGATGATATGGGGCAAGATGACGACGCTTTGGATGATGATCTGGCAGATGACGATGACGACGAGTTGGATGACGACGCCCTGAGTGACGACGACAATGTGCTGGGAGATGATGACCTCGCGGATGACGGGGCCAGCGACGACGGCGAATAGCCGGGACTAACCGAGTGAGCAAGCGGGCTAGTAGTCTGCCAGATTGGCCCACTGCTAGCCCTTTTTATGCCACAAGAGCCGGAGGCGCGCGGTTGCCCCTGGTGCTGCAATCTGCTATACTGGGCTGGTCCAGTCCGCCCTTGCGCCACCCGAACCCGGGCGCGCAGCCAGGCGTGACCGGCCTCTGGTACTCCCGGTGCCAAACGTCTATCGGTTACTGGAAACGACCGAGCCACTCGTCCTACTTTCGCCCTACTCCTCCGCCTGTTCGGCCAGGCATCGACCGATGCTAACGGGGTCCACTATTTGCACCGAGAGTTGAGCGTTTATCCCGTTACCTTAATGAGGAGGCTCTTACACATGGACAATGATGTGAAGGACATGGCGCACGATGCCGGGCGAGCGGTGGATGATGCCGCCCACAATGCCGGACAGGCTATGGATGATGCCGCCCACAACCTGGGCCAGGCTGCCGACGATGTCACCCACAACGCGGGCCACGCCGCCGACGATGCCGCCCACAACCTGGGGCAAGCTGCCGATGATGTGAAGCACGACGCTAGCATGGCTGCCGACACGGCAACCCACGACGCGCAGACCGCCGCCGATGATGCCTCCGCCAATGCGTCAGACGCGGCGGACACGGCCTCGCATGACGGCGAGGGCCTGATGAACCGCATCGGTGGTGCCATCCACGATGCCGTCGAAAATGTCGAGGAAGCCGTCCACAATCTGACCCATCATGGCGAGGCGGCTGCGGACGACGCTGCCGAGGCCGTGGACAGCAACAGCTAACACAGGCATCAGGGGGCTAGCGGGGCCGGGCCGTACCGGCGTCGCTAGCCTTTTTGTTGCTCATGCCCGGCATACTTCTTGCACTTCCGGCGACGAATTCCACTTGTGAGGAGCGTTTTATGTCCCCCGCCCGCCTGCCCCGCCCGATCTTGCTCATCATGCTGGGCGGGCTAATGCTCCTCATGCTCACCGGCTGCCTGGGCGATCCGCCCGCCACGCCCACCCCGGCGGGTAGCACCCCGCCCCCTGGCACCAGCCCCACCCTCCCTCCGACCACGATGGCAGGGCCAACCGGGGCCGACACGCCGCCGCCCGCCATCGCCACCGACACCCCGCCTGCCGACACATTGCCCACCCCACTCCCCGAACCCTCGGCTACCGAGGAACCGCCCACGGCGACCGCCGCGCCGCCTACGGACACCGAAACGCCCACCAGCACCGTCGCCCCGTCGCCCACCCGGACCCCAACCCCGAAGGCCACGGCGATTCCCTCGGCCACCCCGACGGCGGTCCCGACCACGGTGGCGCTGAACAAGCTCAAACCCCCGGCGCGGGTGATCGCCTTCGAGCGGAACAACCAGATCTGGACGATCAACCCCGACGGCAAGTCGCCCTTGCAACTGAGCAAGGATGGGCGCAATGTCCACCCGGTCTGGGCACCCGACGGCAAGACGCTGGCCTTCCTCAGCAACCGGGAGGATGCCCGCTACCGGCTCTATCTGATGGATGCCGATGGGGGCAACGTTCACGCAGTGGCCGGACCGATGGCCGCCTCCGGCAGCGGCACCGACGCGACCGCCCTGGTCGGGATCGACTACGTCTTCTCGCCCGACGGCAAGCGGCTGGCCTATATCACCCAGCAAGAGCCGTATATCAGCAACCAACTGATGCTGCTTACCATTGCTGATGGCACCACGCGCCCGTTGACCGCGCCGGAGGGCAGCGTGCCCCCGCCGACCGCCACGCCACGCCGTCCCACGGCCACTGTCACCCTCGCCGCGACCGCGACGATCTCCGGCACGGCGACCACCGGGGGCACCAGCACCGTCGTCCCGCCGCCCCCCACCGCGCCGCCGACCGCGACCCCGCCCCCGCCGCCGGTCGTCGTCCAGCAGGTGAGCCAGCCCGATTGGGCGGCGGACAACCGGTCGCTGGTCTACACCGATAACAGCGACCCGGACGCGGAAACGATTTATTTGCTCGACGTGGACAGCGGGAAGAATACGGCACTGACCAAGGACAACCCGATCAACCGCTCGCCGGTCTTCAGCAAGGACGGGAAGACGGCCTTCTTCACCTCCAGCGCCGGGGCGTCGATGATCAGCCTGAATTCGGAGCTATACCGGGTGGGGCGCGACGGCAAGAACCGGGTGAAGCTGTCCCCCGGCTTCTCGGCGGCTCCCGGCTGGGGGCGCCTGCGCGATGCGCCGAGCGGGGCCAAGCTGGCCGTCGAATGGACCGAGCGGCTGGGCGGCTTCGGCGACCCGTGGCGCAACGAGATCACCGTGGTGGACGCGACCGGCAAGAACCCGGTGGACCTCACCGCCGCCTACCCTCGCCCCTTCTTCGGCGGCGACACCCCCACCTGGGCCAACGACAGCCGCCACCTGGCCTTCCACCTCTACTATTGCCCTGACCCCGATTGCAAGAAAGGCACGAACCAGATCATTATTGCCGACACCGCCGCCAAGAAGATCACGCTGGCAATCTTAACCGACGGCATTAACCCCGCTTGGCAGCCGTAGATTTTTCACCACAGAGAACACAGAGGCCACAGAGACAAG
>JBBSEL010000243.1:0-6088 GCA_038239755.1 Chloroflexia bacterium
ATCTGGCCGCGCTGGCCGTGCTCCTGCTGTCTGCTGCCCCGGTCGCGCCGCCCGCCCGCCGCCCGGCCTTGCATGAGATCGTGTGCCGGGCGCTGGATTTTCCCCTCGCGCCCCTGGTCGCCGCCGGGACGTGCGCCGCCGAACTGGTCCGCGCCTTGCCGGTCCCCTGTGCCGCCGTCTGGCTGCGCGATGCGGCAGGGGAGGGCTGGAGCGCCACCGCCCGCGCCGGGCTAGACGCGGTGGACGCGCAAAACTACACCGTCGAGCAGCCGGAGCGCCCGCTGCGGGTCGGTGCGCTCGTCGCGGCAGCCCACCCCTACCTGACCACCACCCTAGCCACCGACCCCTATCTGACCGACCCGGCCTGGGTTGCCACGCACGGGCTGACCACCTTCGCCGGGATGCCCCTGCGGGCCGACGGGCATGTGCTGGGGTTGCTGGGGGTGTTCGCCAGGGAGCCGCTGCCGCCCGACATCCTCCCCGAATTGGGCATCGTGGCCGCCACCCTGGCCCAGGGGATCGCCCGCGCCCGCTCTGAGGCCGCGCTGACCATCCGCGCCGCCGAGGTGCAGCGCGACCTGCGCCTCCAGAACGCCGAACTGGAAACCCGCATGATCGAGCGCACGCTCCAGTTAGAGGCGGTGATCTCCACCCTGCGCCAGGAAATCGCCGGGCGCGAGGAGGTGGAGAGCGCCCTGCGCCAGAGCGAAGAACGCTACCGCACCCTGATCGAACTGGCCCCCGACATCATCTACAGCGTCTCCGCCGCTGACGGCACCATCCTCACCGTGAACCCGGCGTTTGAGAAGCTCACCGGCTGGCCCCCGGCAGACTGGCTGGGTCGCTCGTTTCTCGACCTGGTCCATGAGGACGACCTGCCCATTGCCCACCAAACCTTTCCGCTGATCACCGGCGGGGGGACCCCCGCCCCCTACCAACTGCGGATGCTCTGCCAGTCGGGCGAGTACCGGGTGGGCGAGTTCACCACCGCGCCCCGGACGGCGGGCGGGCGGGTGGTGGAGGTCTTCGGCATCGGGCGCGATGTGACCGAGCGCCAGCAGGTGCTGGACGCGCTGCGCGAGAGCGAGAAACGGTTCCATTCCCTGTCCGATCTGGTGCTAGAGGGCCTGGGCATCCACGAAAACGGCATCATCGTCGAGACCAACCTCAGCCTGGAGCGGATGATGGGCTATGCCCCCGGCGAATTGCTGGAGCGGTCGGTGCTGGAAATCGTGGTCCCGGAAGAGCGCACCCGCGCCTTCACCAAAGCCGTCTCGCACAGCCAGCAGGATTACGAATTGCGGATGCTGCGCAAGGACGGCACCACCTTCCCCGCCGAAATCCACAGCCGCATGGCCCCTTATCAAGGCCGGATGTTGCGGGCCGTGTCGGTGCGCGATATCACCGAGCGCACGCAGGCCGAGGAAGCCCTGCGCCGCCAGAACGAAGAACTGGCCGCGCTGCACGAGACCACCCTGGGCCTGATCAACCAGCTCGACCCCAACCAGTTGCTGGAAGCGATCATCGTCCGTGCCGCCGCGCTGATCGGCACCGCCCACGGCTATCTTTATGTGGTGGAGCCAGATCAACAGACGATGGTGGTGCGCCTGGGCATCGGTGCCTTCGCCCAACAGATCGGCTATCGCGTGGCCTGGGGCGAGGGGCTATCGGGGCAGGTCTGGGCGACGGGTGCCCCCCTGGCCGTGGATGATTATAATAGCTGGGCGGGCCACCTGCCCGACCGCGAGCCGCTGGGGATGTATGCTATTGTCGGCATCCCCCTGCGGTCGGGCAGCGAGGTAGTGGGGGTGATCGGCCTGGCCTTTGTCGAGCCGGGGCGCACCATCGACAGCGCCGAAATCGCCCTCTTGAATCGCTTCGCCCAACTGGCCTCACTGGCCCTGGAGAATGCCCGGCTCTACGCGGCGGCCCAGCAAGAAGTAACCGACCGCAAGCGCGCCGAAGAATCGATGGCCCACCTGGCCCTGCACGACGCGCTGACCGGGCTGCCCAATCGCACCCTGCTCCACGAACGCTTGCGCCAGGCGATCCTGGAGGCGCGCCGCACCGGGCACACCCTGGCCCTGCTGGTGATGGACATGGACCGCTTCAAAGAGGTCAACGATACCCTGGGCCACTACTACGGCGACGTGTTGCTGCGCCATGTGGGAGTGCGGCTGCGCGAGGGCCTGCGCGCCTCGGATACGGTCGCCCGCCTGGGGGGCGACGAATTCGCGGTATTGCTGCCGGGGTCCGATCAGGAGGGGGCACACCAGGCGGCGCGCAAGCTGTTGGCCCTGCTGGAGTACCCGTTCGAGCTAGAGGGGCACGCGCTCGATGTGCGGATCAGCATCGGGATCGCCCTCTACCCCGATCATGGGGCCGACGCCGAAACGCTCCTCCGCCGGGCCGATGTGGCGATGTATGTCGCCAAGCGCGGCGGCACCGGCTATGCCATGTATACGACCGATCAGGATCCCTACAGCCCCAGCCGCCTGGCCCTGATCGGGGACCTGCGCCGGGCCATCGAGCAAGAGGAGTTGGTGCTCTACTACCAGCCCAAGCTCAGCTATCGCACAGGCCGCGTCACCGGGGTCGAGGCGCTGGTGCGCTGGCCGCATTCGGTCCACGGCACGCTGAACCCCGATCAGTTTATCCCCCTGGCCGAGCATATGGGCCTGATCAAGTCGCTCAGCCATTGCGTGCTCAACATCGCCCTGCGCCAGTGCCGCGCCTGGTATGATGCTGGCTGGGACTTGCCGGTGGCGGTCAATCTCTCGCTGCGCGACTTGCACGATACCCGGCTGCCGGAGCAGATCGGCCACCTGCTGGAGATCTGGGCGCTGCCCCCGTCGCTGCTCCATATCGAGATCACCGAAGATGCGGCCATGTCCGACCCTGCCCGCACGCTGGGGGTCCTTACCTGGCTGCGCGGCCTGGGGGTCCATCTCGCTATTGACGACTTCGGCACCGGCCAATCGTCGCTGGCCCAGTTGCGGCGCTTGCCGGTGGACCAACTGAAGATCGACAAGTCGTTCGTGCGTGAGATGGCGGTGAACGACAACGACGCGGTGATCGTGCGCACGATCATCGACCTGGGGCACAACCTGGGCCTGACCGTGGTGGCCGAGGGGGTGGAGGATGCGGCGACCGCTGCCTTGCTGACCCGGCTGGGCTGTGATGAGGGCCAGGGCTTCTACCTGAGCCGGGCGGTGCCGCCTGCCGCGCTGATCCACTGGCTAACCGCACAGGGCGTGGCCCCCCCGACGGCGGAGAGTGCCGCGGACCTGGAAGCCTTTCACTGACCCGGCGGTTGGGGTTATTGCACCTCGCGGGCGCGGTACTGCAACGCCTCGGCCAGGTGCGGGGCGGTGATGGCCTCGGCCCCGGCCAGGTCGGCAATGGTGCGGGCCAGCTTGAGCACCCGATGATACGCCCGCGCCGACAGGTTCATCTGCCGCATCGCCGCCTTGACCAACGCCTGCCCTGCGCTGTCCAGCACGCAAAACTCCTGCACCTCGGCGGGGCGCATCTCGCTGTTGGTCAGCACGGGCCGCCCGGCAAAGCGGCGGCGCTGGACCGCGCGGGTCGCCTCCACCCGCGCCTGGATCACGGCACTCGGTTCGCCCCGCCTGTGATCGGTCAGCTTGTCGTATTCCACCCGTGGCACCTCAACATGGATGTCGATGCGGTCCAGCAATGGCCCCGACAGGCGCTTTTGGTAGCGGGTGATCGTCGTGGCCGAACAGGTGCAGGGCTTGCCGCCCACGTCGCGGTAGTGGCCGCAGGGGCAGGGGTTGCACGCCCCGATCAGGATCAGGTTGGACAGGTAGGTGATCGCTCCCGACACCCGCGAAATGGTGACCATGCGGTCTTCGAGCGGCTGGCGCAGGTTCTCTAGCAAGGGTTGGCCGAACTCCGGCATCTCATCGAGGAAGAGGACGCCGCGATGGGCCAGGGTGATCTCGCCGGGCCGGGGGATGCGCCCCCCGCCGATCAGCGCGGCGTAGCTGATCGTGTGGTGCGGGGAGCGAAACGGGCGGGTGCGGATCAACGGCTGATCGCTCGGCAGCAGCCCGGCCACGCTGTAGATCTTGGTCAATTCCAGCATCTCGGCGGGGGTCATGCTGGGCAGGATCGAGGGCATACTGCGGGCCAGCAGCGTCTTGCCCGATCCCGGTGGCCCGCTCATCAACACGTTGTGCCCGCCCGCCGCCGCCACTTCGAGTGCCCGCTTGACGTGTTCCTGCCCCTTGACCGCCGCGAAATCCGCCGGGTAGACGGGGGCCTCGCCATCGAGCAGCCGGGTCAGGTTATACGGCTCGGCGGTCAGGGGGCGCAACCCGCTCAGGTGGGCGACCAGCGCGGCCAGGGTCGCCACCGGGATGACGGCGATCCCGTCGACCAGCGCGGCCTCGCTGGCATCGGCGGCGGGCACATAGGCCAGGCGGATGCCGTGCGCCTGGGCCAGCGCCACCATCGGCAAGATGCCCGTGGTGTGGCGCACCTGCCCGTCCAGCCCCAGTTCGCCCAGGAAGACGCAGGTGGTCAGGTCGCCCACCACCTGCTCGGTCGCCGCCAGGATCGCCAGGGCGATAGGCAGGTCGTAGGCCGGGCCTTCCTTTTTCAGGTCGGCGGGGGCCAGGCTGACCACGACGCGCTTCAGCGGGAACTGGCCCCCGGCGTTGCGAATCGCGGCGCGCACCCGCTCTTTCGCCTCCTGCACGGCGGTATCGGGCAGCCCGACGATGAAGAAGCCCGGCAGGCCGGG
Organism: Chloroflexia bacterium; assembly: GCA_038239755.1. Lineage (GTDB taxonomy): Bacteria > Chloroflexota > Chloroflexia > QHBQ01 > JAICKM01 > JBBSAN01. Next base: position 4,772 of record JBBSEL010000243.1, read on the forward strand.
ACTTACGTCCACCTCGACCTCGATCAAGGCACCTTCGAGTCCTCGGATGGCACAACTTTGGACTTTGGCAAGGCCCATAGGGCGCGAACTCCTGTCGTAATAATTGGGGTGGCGGCATCATAGCATACCCCCCGCCGTTCCGCAACCGGGCCAACGTGAGATCCGTTCAGAACTGCCGATGCCCTTTGGAGGATATGCCTGGATCTTCAGGGTAAATGCCCTCGTCAAGTCTGCTGAAACTAGCTATAATCTTGGTAGCACCCGGCCATTTGCCACGAAGGCACCGAGGTGTCCCACAGGGTCGATGCATTCTCGTTAGTCGGGGCCAACCCACGGGTCGGCCCTGCTGGGGAGTGCGAGCTGTTCGCGCCCAAATGCCGGACCAGCGCCAAGATCACGAACTCCCTACCCGGCGCACACGGGGGTGCGCCGCTACGCCAATAGCCCCTGGCAGTGAGAAGGTATCAGTTCTGGCGGCTGTCCCACTCGCCCCTGCGCGCCGACGCGCAATCACGGTATAATAGGAGCTTATGAGCCTTGTAGAAACCCCAGAGATCAGCGATGTGCCGGAGGTTGCCGCCCCGCGCCATGATCCGTTTGCGGCGTTGCGCTATGGCGACTTCCGCGTGTTCGTGCTGGGCAGCTTCCTGGCCGTGGTCGCCGAGCAGTTGCTGGGCGTGGCCGTGGGCTGGGAACTGTACAACCGCACCAATAATCCCCTGGCCCTGGGCCTCGTCGGGCTGGTCGAGATCGTGCCGGTGTTGCTGCTGGCGCTGCCCGCCGGGCAGGTGGCCGACCGCTGGAACCGCAAATGGATCGTCGTGGCCGCGCTGGGCGGGATCGGCGCGTGCGCGCTGGGGCTGGCCGGGCTGTCAGCGATCCAGGGGCCGTTGCTGGCGATCTATGCGCTCCTGTTTGGCATCGGGGTGGCGCGGTCCTTCCAGAGTCCGGCCTTCAGCGCGTTGAGTGCCGGGGTCGTGCCGCCCGCCCATTTCGGCAGTTCCGCAACATGGTCGAGCGGGGCCTGGCAGTCGGCCTCGATCCTCGGCCCGGCGCTGGGCGGCGGCCTGATCGCCTTCTGGAACGGGGCGGTCCTGGGGGTCTATCTGTGCGCCGGGGGCTTGCTCCTGCTGGTGGCGCTGCTGTTCAGCTTGCTGCACGTACACCCGACTCCGTGCAGCGAGGAGCCGATCAACCGCGAATCGCTGCTGGCCGGGGCACGTTTCATCTGGCACACGCCGGTGATCCTGGCGGCGATCACGCTCGATATGTTCGCGGTCTTGCTTGGCGGGGCCACGGCGCTGCTGCCGGTGTTCG
>JBBSEL010000244.1:0-6086 GCA_038239755.1 Chloroflexia bacterium
CACTCGGCACCTCGGTAGTGGACAGAGGGCGCGACCCGGGGCGCGGGAGCCGACAGCGGTGTCGGCCCCGCCCCGGCGCCGAGGTGCTGGCCCCAGGCCAGCACCTCGCGCGTATCCTACTTGGGAGGGGTCGGCGTGGGGGTCGGTTCCGGCGGGCAATCCAAGCCGGGCGGCGGCGGCACACTGTCGCAACCATCGGCCATCGCCACCGGGATGCTGCCGCCGTGGGAACTGCCCGAAGCCCCTAACCCGCCCAGCATCCCCGCGCTGAGGAGGAGAAGTAGTACGGCACCAACCACGATTTTCTTGCCAAGTTTCATCTGTCGCTCCTTTCAGGATCCGAGAAAACGCTCTCCCCGGCGCGCTTCCCTGGTGAGGCGGGCACGGCCCACGCGCCGGGCATCGTAAAAGGGGGAAGAGCAGGCAGGGCCACCGCTAGCTGACGAACGCGGGGGGCGACCTGCTTCCACCCTCATTAGTCCTGTTGCGGTGCGGACAGATTTTTGTCGAAATTCGGGGACCAATTTTGAATTTTCGATCAAATTGGCAAATTGGAGTGTGACGGCCTGTGCGAAGTGAGGGAGCGCCACAGCCGGAGGAGGTTGCGCGGACGGCTCGCGCCCTGGTGCGCCGCTACGACTGGCGGTTGGTGACCGAACCGCGCCTGGTGGAGCAGGTGGCGATCCGGCTGCGCGCGCCAGAGTGGCGGCTCCTGCCTACCCTGGACATGCTCTGCGAACAGGGGGCGGGAAGCGTACTGTTCGCCGCGTGCGAGCGTGGGGGGCTGCGCACCGCCACTGCCAACGAACGGCGGCAGATGGAGTGGGCTTACCATGATCTCGGCAACTACCTGACCACGATCAGCCGCCGCCTGCCGTCGCCTGCGGCGAGCGTCGTCTGGGAAGATCTGGTGCAAGAGACGCTGGTCGAGATCTCCCAGCGCTATGGCACCTGCGAGCAACCGCCGACCTTCCTGGGCTGGGCGGTAACGATCCTCAAGCGCAAGGGGGCGGCCACCTGGCGCACCACCCGCCGCGAAGAGCCGCTGCCCGACGACGAGGCCGCCGAGGCCGCCCGGCTACCCCCCGGCTCTCTGGCCGTTGACACCCGCAACCGGCATGTGGACCCGGAGGGCGATCAAGAAATCCTGCGGATCTTGCACCGCTGCCTGGACACCGACGAGGAGCGGCTGCGGATGCTGTGGGAGATCGTGGGCTGGAAGCGGCGGGAATGGGCGCTGGTGTTTGACACGCCCCTGCCCCGGTTTGATCAATTAGGCGTCATTGTGAAGCGCAAGCTGCGGCGCTGCGCCTCGTTCCTGGCGTTGGTGGGCCACCCGGTATCGGCCTAACGGGGCCGGAGCAGAGGACAGCAATGGCGACAGAGGATCCAACGGAGCAGGCCGGGTGGCTGGCGGCCCTCCGTGCGGCCTACGGACCCGGCGGCGACGAGGCCGGGCGCGCGGCGATCCTGGCCCGGCTGCTGGCCGGGCTGACCCCCCCCACGCGGGCACACCTGCGCGACCGCTGGCGGGCCTGGGCCTTCGATCTGGCCGACGACGAGCAGGTGGTCACCCCCGCCGACGCCCACCGCTTCGAGGCGCTTCTCCCCGCCCTGCTCGCCGCCACGCTCGACCCGGCGGGCACCGACTACGCCTGGGCGCAAGACTACCTGGAGCAAGGGGAGGCGGCGCGGGCCGAAATCGCGGAACTCCAGGTGGTGCTGGACGAAGAGCGCGCCGCCCGCCAGGCAGCAGAAACCGCCCCACTCCGCCCGTTCCCCACCTACGACCTCTCCTTCCTCGTGGCGGAACCGCCTACCCCCGCCCGCGAAGTAGGCCCAGCAGCCTGGGCGGCGATCCAGGTCGTGTTGGAGCAGACCACCGAAGCGGGACAGCGCGGCCTCCGCCTGCTGTTCGGGCCGCGCCCGGCGACGGCCCCCGCGCCGCAATGGCAGATCGCTGAGGCAGCGGCGGGCTACGACCCGCAACCCGACGGCCCGCAACTGGCCCAGGCGGCAGGACAACCCGATACATGGACGACCCTGCTGGCCCAGACGGTCGATCTCGGTTCGGCCCCCAGCAATCCCCGGCAGGTCCACCTCTTCGTGCAGGCAAGGCCACGCACCCCGCACACCTGCCGCCTGCGGGTCCACCTGAGCGGGCCAGGCGTGGCGGGGCGCGAAGGGGGCATCCGGCTACTGATCGCACCGCCCGGCAGCCCCTCCCAGGAGCGGGTGACCGACACACAGGGCGAAGTCCAACTGGCCGTTTCCTTGCGCGCCCTCCGCAATCTCACTATCACTGTCTTGCTCCCATAGAAGAAGTTAGAAATTAGAAATTAGAAGTCAGACTCTTTCTTATGATGGGAGCGTTCAGGGCGCGATCCTGTATTATGCGCTCTCCACCTCGCTGACTTCTGACTTCTGGTTTCTGATTTCTCGCCATCTCGGCAAAAGCCGAGTTGGATCAGCGGTCCACAATCGGGTACAATAAGGTTAACCCCCTGCCGGGTAACGGGTGTACCCGAACCTCAACAAGCGCACCCCCCAACCGGATACACGCAGGTCGCTAACGCAGTGAGCGGGCCGTAAGGCAGGACGCGCAGCGCGAATGGATCGCACCGCGCCGACCGACCCACGGATCGCCTGGCCGGGTGTTGCCGGATCGCAGAGTGCCCGCCCGGCGGCGGCAGCACCCCGCAGAAAGTGGAGCAAACCGGTATGGAGACCGACCTACGGCCCCGAATGGACAGCGAGGAGACCGACTTCCCCAGCCTCCTGGCCCACGCCCCCGCCCCTTTCCTGGTGGTCGGCCTCGGCGCGTCGGCGGGCGGCATCCAGGCGTTGACGCAGTTCTTTGAGCGGATGCCCGATGAGCCGGGCATGGCCTTCGTCGTCATCATGCACCTGTCGCCGGAACACGAAAGCAACCTGGCCCCCCTGCTCCAGCGCCACACCCCGATGCCGGTCATCCAGGTACAGGAATACCTGGAGGTCCAGCCGAACCAGGTCTACGTCATCCCCCCGGCCAAACACCTCGCCATGACCGATGGGCACATCCGCCTGACCGAGCCGGTGCAGTTCAAGGGGCGGCGGGTGCCGATTGACCACTTTTTCCGCACCCTGGCCGAAACCCACGGGACGGGGGCGGTCGGCATCGTCCTATCGGGCACAGGGGCCGACGGAGCCATCGGGCTGACCCGGATCAAAGAGCTGGGCGGCGTGACGATGGTGCAAGACCCCGACGAGGCCCAGCACGACGAAATGCCGCGCAGTGCCATCGCCACCGGCATGATCGACTATGTGCTGCCGGTGGCCGACATGCCTCACCAGTTGCGCCGTTATTGGGAAAGCGCGGTGCAGATCTCGCTGCCGATGGACGAGGAGCCGGTCGAACCCACCCAGATCGATCACCTGAACGAGATCCTGATCTTCCTGCGCACCCGCACCGGCCATAATTTTGCCGCCTACAAGCAGTCCACCGTCTTGCGCCGCATCGAGCGCCGGATGCAGGTGAACAACCAGCCCACCCTGGGCGAGTATCTGATGGTGCTGCGGACCCGGCCCGGCGAGATGCAGGCGTTGTTGCGCGACCTGCTGATCAGCGTCACCAACTTCTTCCGCGACCGCGACGTTTGGGAAGCCCTCGACCGGCACGTGTTGGCCCGCCTGTTCGCCGCCCGCGACGCGCCGGAGTCGGTGCGGGTCTGGGTCGCTGCCTGTGCCACCGGCGAAGAAGCCTACTCGCTGGCGATGCTGCTCCACGAACAGGCCCAGCGGCACAACCAGATCCCCAATATCCAGGTCTTTGCCACCGACCTGGACGAACGCGCCATCGCCGTCGCCCGCGAGGGCAGCTACCCGGAGACGATTGCGCTCGATGTCAGCCCCGACCGGCTCCAGCGCTTTTTCGTCCATGAAGGGGGGAGCTATCGCATCCGCAAAGAGATCCGCGACAGCATCCTCTTTGCCGTCCATGATGTGCTCAAAGACCCCCCGTTTTCCCGGCTGGACCTGATCACCTGCCGCAACCTGCTGATCTATCTCAACAAAGAGGCCCAGACCCAACTGCTCACCCTGTTCCATTTCGCGCTCAAGCCCGAGGCGGCCCTGTTCCTAGGGATGTCCGAATCGACCGACGGCGTGTCCCAATTCTACAGCCCGATCGATAAGAAGGCGCATATCTTCTCGCGCCGGGCGATCCCGCGCGGGGCCTTGCCGCTGCCCAGCCTGCCGATTGCCCGGCCTGATCTGCGGACGGGGACGACCGCAGTGCTGAACAGCGGGACGATTACCCCCAGTGAACTGCACGTCAGCCTGCTGGAGCAGTATGCCCCGCCCAGCATCGTGGTCAACGAGAGCTACGATGTGATCCATCTGTCGAGTGGGGCCGGGCGCTACCTGCAATTTGTCGGCGGCGAACCGTCGTACAACCTGATCCGCGTGGTCCACCCCGCCCTGCGGCTCGATTTGCAGAGCGCGCTCTTCACCGCGATCACCAAGCGGAAGGGCAACGAGACACGGCGCATCCCGGTGCATCTCGACGGAGCCGACCGGCTGGTGCGGATGATCGTGCGGCCCCTGGAAGAACCCTCGGCGCTGCTGGGCCATGCGCTGGTGCTCTTTGATGAAATCGAGGAGCAAGCAGAAGCCGAACCAGCGGGCCTGGCCCCGGAGGTGACCGGGCGGCTGACCCGCCACCTGGAAGAAGAAACCCAACTGTTGCGCGACCAACTGCGCGGCAGCGTGGAACAGTACGAAACGTCGGTGGAAGAACTGCGCGCCTCGAACGAAGAGCTGCAAGCGATGAACGAAGAGTTGCGCTCGGCCAGCGAGGAGCTAGAAACCGGCAAAGAAGAGTTGCAAGCGGTCAACGAAGAACTACTAACGGTCAACCAGGAACTGAAGATCAAGGTGGAGGAACTGAGCCGGGCCAACAGCGATCTGCAAAACCTGATGGTCTCAACCGACATCGGCACCATTTTCCTCGACCGCGAACTGCGGATCAAACTCTACACCCCCGCCGCCCAGCGCGTGTTCAACATCATCCCCGCCGACATCAACCGGCCCCTGGCCCACCTGACCCACCGGCTCAACTATGGGCAACTGGTGGAAGATGCCGAAAAGGTGCTGCGGCAACTCAGCCCGAGCGCGCATGAGCTAGAGACCAGCAGCGGCGAGGTCTACCTGGTCCGGTTGCTGCCCTACCGCACGGTGGAGCATAAAATTGATGGGGTCGTGATGACCCTGGTCGATATCACCGAGCGGGTCCGCAACGCCAGCGAACGGCAGACGCTGACCCGCGACCTGGTCGATCAGCAGATGCAGTTCGAGGCGGTGGTCCAGCAGATGCCGGTGGGGCTGGTCATCGCCGCCGCGCCGTCGGGCCAGATCATCTACAGCAACGCCGGATCGCCGGGCCAGTGGGGAACCCTCAGCACCCCGTTCGCGACCGTGTTGTCTGAGACCGGACCGGCGTACCAGGCCTTCCGCTCCGATGGCCGCCCCGTGCCCGCCGAGGAATGGCCGATGACTCGCGCCATCAGTCGGGGCGAGGTGGTAATCAACGAAGAAATCCGGCTGCTGCTGGAAAACGGGGAGGAGGCGATCATGATGATCAGCGCCACCCCCCTGCGCGACCCCAGCGGGCAGATCACGGCGGGCGTGCTGACCTGGGCCGACGTCAGCGCACGCAAAGAAATGGAACAGGCCTTGCAAGTGGCCCATGACCAGATGGAAGACCGCGTCGTCGTGCGCACGGCGGAACTGGCCCAGGCCAACGAAGCGTTGCAGATCGAGGCAATCGAGCGCCAGGCCGCCAACCAGGCCCGCCGCGAACTGCTGCGCCAACTAGTCAGCGCGCAAGAAGAGGAGCAACGCCACATCTCGCGCGAGCTGCACGATCAGTTGGGCCAATCGTTGACCGGGCTGCGCTTTATCCTCGATACGATCGCCCGCCGCGCCCCCCCGGCCCAGCGCGCCCAACTGGAAGAAGCCACCACGATTGTGGACGACATGACCAACCGGATCAGCGACCTGGCCCTCGACCTGCGCCCCCCGGTGCTGGACGACCTGGGCCTGATCCC
>JBBSEL010000245.1:0-6060 GCA_038239755.1 Chloroflexia bacterium
CCCGCCGCTCATAGCGTTTGCCTTTCCAGCTAAACGGCGTGGGGTGCTCGTTCCACCCCGCCACCGTCGCTTCCAACCACTCGATTAACTCTTCGGCGGTCTGCGGGTGCTCCCCCGCGAGGGCCCGCCGCACGATAATCCACCGACTCGGCCATGTTCAACCACGACCCGCTCAACGGCGTGTAGAGCGGCAGGATCCCGTGGGCAATGAGCCAGACCACGACGTCCGGGGTATAATGCCCCGCCAAGTTGTCCCAGATTAAGATCAGCCGCAACGGTGGGAGCGGTGTGCGCGGCTCATAACCCAGCCAGAATGCCCAGGCATGCTCCGGCCTGGGCGGGGCGGGCCGGGCCGGTAAGGCCGCCAGCACCGCCGCCAATTCGCGTTTCAGCCACGGATGGAGCAAGGCGTTGGTCGTGTGCTGCACTCCCAGAGCGTGGTACTCACCACTAGCCGGGCGGAACAAACTGAGCAGCTTCGCCGTGCCGCCGCGCACATACTCATGCGGTTGCCGGGCGGGTTGCGCGGTCGGGCGCCACCGGCTGCCCGGCTGGGGAATGGCTTGATACGGCCCCGCCGCATCTTCACAATAGACCGCCAGGCCCACCGCTTCGCCGACGTGATAGGCGTGTTCGATCCAGCGGATCTTTTCTGCCGTGTGCGGGTCGTAGACGGTGACGACCCCCTCTTTGCGCACCCGTTGGGCCGTGCCCGTGGGACACCAGGTCCGGGTGCGTTGATACGAGTAGCCGACCGCATGCAGCACGCGCCGGATCGTCGTGGCCCCAAGGTGCGCCAGGTCAGGGGTGGTGGCCCGCAATGCCGTCTGCAGTGTGTGCAGAGACCAGGTGGCGGTGCCGTCCTGCTTGCGATCAGGCGGTTGCTGGGCGCGAACAAGAATGTGTTGATGGACGGCGGGCGAATACGTTGGCTTGCGGCCGCGGCCCGGGGCAATCGCCAGGGCAGCGAGCCCGCTGGCGTTGAAGCGCCGGATTAAGGCCGAAATCGTCGAGCTACTGCGGAACCCGGCGGTACGAGCGGCGGTGGTGAAGTTCTGGTAAGCGGCCACGGCGAGCAAGGCGTGGGCCCGCCGAACCTGATCCATCCGGGCACTGGTCGCTTTACTCAGGCAAGTCAATTCAGTGAATTCGGCCGCACTCAAGGGCCGGAGTTGTGTGTTAGGGGGTCGGGTCATTGAGTACCCCTCCTCTGACCCAGTATCGCATAATCCGCCTTTTCGCAACCATTTGCAGCGTGACCCACTAGTTGGCCGAACAGATCCAGGCCTGTGCGCGGTGGTCGCGCCGCTGTTGGTGGCGGTGGATGGCTTGAGTAGCTAGGTGGGGGCACTGCGCCGGGCGTTTCGCGAGCGCGTGCCGACCGGTGGGCGCGGCGCGCCCCGCAAGGTCATCTGGGCGGAATTGGTAATTGGTCAGGTCGTGAAGGAGTATGCCCGGCGGCGGGTGGTGGGGGTGGCTCATTGGATTGCCCAGGGCACGGCGACGGCGGCCGTGGTGCTGTTGCAGCGCACAGGCAGCCAGGTGGTCGAACACCGCCTACATCGAGCGCCTGAACGGCGCGTTTCGGGAACGGCTGGCGGGGCTGACTCGGCGGATGCGGCACTTGCTGCGCGAGCCAGCCTGCTTGGAAGCAGGGATGTACCTGGTGGGCACCGTGTACAACTTTTGTACCGACCATGGCAGTTTGACGAGGGGACGGCAGCGGCGCCCGCCGGCGATGGCGGCGGGGCTGCCGGACAGTGCTGGAGTGTGCGCGAATTGCTGGAGCACCAAGTACCTCTGGCGCGCGGGCAGCCGCCCAAGCAGCGCGGACGGCGGACGAAAGCACTGTAGGCGCTGATCACGCGGTGGGCGGCATGACCACGGTTCCGCGCACAGCTATCCGCGCCGGGTAGCACCACACTTAACCGTGGTCGTGCCTGGTTTAGAGCACAAATCCGTGCCTGCGAAAGTACCGGACCACGGTTAAGTGTGGTGCTACCGGTGTACTGTTGCGCGGCCTATTATAACATGCTCTCCCAAATTACGGAACAGGTTGCCCGGCAGGATCTGTAGTGTGCTATAATAGGCCGTAATCTGGTCCCGAGGAGGCAGCGTGGACGGCAGCACTCGGGGTTTGTTGATCATCATGGCGAAGCAACCCGCCGCCGGGATGGTCAAGGCGCGGCTGTGCCCGCCGCTCACCCCCAACGCCGCCCGGCAACTGTACGAGGCGTTTCTCGCCGACACGCTGGCGTTGGTCGAGGCCGCTTGCTGGCTGGCCGGCGATATGACCCCCGCGCTGGCCTATGCGCCGGCCACAGCCGCCGTCCACTTCCGCGCCCGAACGCCCACCGGGTTCGTGCTCCAGCAGCAGCAGGGGGCGGGCCTGGGCGCGCGGCTTGCCAACCTGCCCGGCCAGGCCCAGGCCTTGGGTTACGGCCCGGTCGTGATGATCAGCAGCGACAGCCCGACCCTGCCCCCGGCCCAGGTGGCGCGGGGCTGTGCCTTGTTGCGGCAGCCGGGCGTGGACGGGGTGCTGGGGCCGTGCGCCGACGGCGGGTATTACCGGATCGGCCTCCGCGCCCCCCAGCCGGCCCTGTTCACGGGCATCCCGTGGAGCACCGCCGCCGTGACCGCAGCCACGCTGGCGGCGGCGGCGCGGGCCGGGCTGCGGTTGGAGATGCTGCCACTCTGGTACGACATCGACACCGCTGCCGACCTGCTGACCTTGCAGGCCGAGGTGGCGGCCAACCCCGGCGCGGCGCCCCACACGGCGGCCGTCCTGGCCGAACTCGCCGGCCGTCTCGACGCGATCGGGGCCGGATCATAGATCCAGGCGCGGCAGGCATTTCGTCTACTAGGGCACAGCGGCGTGCGCAAGGTACGCGCGCATGTGTCAGGTATACGGAGGAGGCGAACCAATGGCGGCAACAAGTAGAACGGTCGCAGGATCGGGCGCGCGCGCCGACGCGGTGCCGATGACCGACGAGGCAGAGCAACAGCGCGTATACGATCGGCGGGCACCGACCTGGCCCCTGCGGGTCGCCAGCCTGGTGATCGGGGTACTCTGGCTCCAACAATTGACCTGGAAGCTGCCCTGGAATAATTTTGTATCGCCCGGCGAGAAGATCAACGGCGTCACGGCGAACCCGGTCCTCAGCGCCCAGCAGCCCGGGCCGTTCCTCGACACCGGCAGCGGCCTCTACCACTGGATGGTGCAGGAAGCCATTTACGGCAACAAGATCCTGCCGTTTTATGGCGATCTGATCAAAAACGTGGTGCTGCCCAACTGGCAATTGTTCGGCTGGCTGACCTTCTTCATGGAGGCCACGATTGGCGTGCTGCTGCTGCTGGGGCTGCTGACTCGGCTGGGCGGCCTGATCGCCCTGGGGCAGAGCCTGAACCTGTTCCTGGGCCTGGGGCTGCACCCCCAGGAGTGGATCTGGTCGTATGCCATGCTGGCCGTGCTGAGCTTCATCTTTCTGACGACCGGGGCCGGGCGCGTCTGGGGGCTGGACGGGTGGCTGCGGCCCCGGCTGCGCCAACAGATCGCCGGAGGGAACAACCTCGCCGCATGGCTCTACAAGCTGACGTGACGCGCCGCGGCCTGAGCGCCTGGGCCGCGCTGGCCGCGCTGGGCCTGGCCTCCCTGGCCGGGTACGTGGCCCTGTGGGCGCTGGCGGACCGCGCCCGTTCGCCACAGGCGGTGAACTCCACGATTATCGTCTTCGGCGGCCTTTTCGCGCTCTACCTGGCGGCCTGCACCCTGGTGCTGCGGCGCGCCCCGGTGTTGCCCGTGCGCGCCACGCTGGCGTTAATCGCCGGGGTGGCGGTGGCGGCGCGGGCGCTCCTCGTTTTGGCCCCGCCCACCCTGAGCGACGATATGTATCGCTACATCTGGGATGGGCGGGTGCAGGCCGCCGGCCTCAGTCCGTATGCGTACCCCCCCGGCGCGCCCCAGGTGGCGGCGCTGCACCCCCCGGACGACCCGATCTGGCCGCACATCAACCGCAAAGGAGCGATCACCATCTACCCGCCAGGGGCCGAGGTGTTCTTCGCCGGGGTATATCGGCTGGGGCCGGAGAGCCTCACGGCGATGAAGGCGGCGCTGGCGGCGGTGGACCTGGCGGTGGGCCTGGCGCTGGCGCTGCTGCTGGCGCGGTTGGGCCTCTCCCCGCTGCGCGGGCTGGTTTATGCCTGGGCGCCGCTGCCCATCGTGGAGTTCGCCGGCAGCGGCCATGTCGAGGTGCTGGAGGGGTTGCTCACCGCGCTGGCGCTGCTGGCCGGGGTGGCCGTGGCCCAACGGTCCGGGCGCGACGCCGCCGGGCGTCGCAGCGGCCCGGCCCTGCTGGCGGCGGCCTGGCTGGCCGGGGCGGCGCTGGTGAAGCTGATCCCGCTGCTGCTGCTGGCGGGCTGGGCGCGGTTCCTGGGGCCGAAGCTGCTGGCCTTGTGCCTGGGCCTGTTTGTGCTGGGCTACGGTGGGTTCGTGCTGGCGACCGGGGGCCACGTCTCGCCCTTCCTGGTCACCTACCTCCGCGATGAGACGAGCAACGCGCCTCTCTACTTGTTCCTGGCCTATGTCTTCGCGCCGCTGGTGGGGCTGCCCGACAGCGCGATCCGCCTGGCGTTGCTGGGCGGGCTGGCCGGGGTGGCGCTGCGCCTGGCGTTCAAAGCGGACCGGGGACCGTATGACTTCATCGGCAAGAGCTTTTTGCTGGTCGGGGCCTATCTGCTGCTGGCGACCAACGCGCACCCGTGGTACGCGACCTGGCTGCTGGTGTTCGTGCCGCTGCTGCTGCCGCCGCGGGGCCTGCCGCTGTTCGGCGACACGCCGGACGCCGAGGGCGCGCGCTGGCGGGGCGGCGATTATGGCCCCGCGCTGGCGGCGCTGCTTTATGGGGGGCTGACCTTTGCCGGGTACGTCGTCTTCGCCTGGCGGGTGCCGGTGGCGCCCGCCCCGGTGGTGGCCCTGCAAGGCGGTGTCGTCCTGGCCCTGGGGGTGTTCTGGCCGCTGCTGGGGCGGCGCCATGCGCGATGAGGTGGCCTGTGCAGTGGGTGATACATCATGGATGAGGCGCGATTAGGGGGGCGCCGGTTGCGCCGCAGCGCCCTGGCGACGGTCCTCGGCTACCTGGCCTTCTTCCTCTTACTGCAAGCGCACACCCTCTGGTCGCGGCCCATTGGGGACCCGGCGACGGGGGTGCTGCACGGGCTGGCCTCGCTGTTTTCCCCAGCGTGGCTCCAGGCGCCCCGCCAGGCGCCGCTGGGCCTGCTCCACGGCGGCTTGTATCTGCTGCTCCTCGGCGCGCTCTTCCTCGGCTATCTGGGCGCGCTCCGGGCGGCCCGGCAGTGGGGCACCGACCGGGGTATCCTCTTCCTGATCGGCGGCGTGACCGGCCTGGCGCTGCTCTTGCTGCTGTTGGTGCCGGGCACTCTGTCGGCCGATCTGCATAGCTACATCTGGTATGGCCGCATCCTCGTGCTCTATGGGGCGAATCCCTTCACGCACAGCCCGGCGGAGTACGCGGCCTGGGATAGGGGGGGTGGGCTGGGCCTGGTGTACTGGCCCGACACCCCCGCGGTCTATGGGCCGGTCTGGGTGGCGCTGGCGGGGGGGATCGCCGCGCTGGCGCAGAGTCTGGGCGGGGCGATCACCCTGCACCTGCTGGGCCACCGCCTGCTGGCCGCCCAGGCCCACCTGCTCAATGTGGGCCTGCTGTGGCATGTGGCCGGGCAACTGCTGGCCCGCGCGGCCCCGCCGGCCGCCGGGGGCACCGACCGGGGGTGGGCGGGCGCGCGGGCCGCAGCCACCCTCGTCTACGCCTGGAACCCCCTCGCCTTGATCGAGTTCGGCATGAACGGGCATAACGATGTGCTCCTGGTGACCGGGCTGCTAGGGGCGCTGGCGCTGCACCTCGCCGGGCGCTGGCGACTGGCGGTCAGCGTGCTGATGCTGGCCGTGCTGGTCAAGGTGGTGGCGCTGGCCTGGCTGCTCGGCTACCTCTGGCTACTCGCCCGGCAACCGCCGGGGGCGGGCGAGCGGCCACCCCTGCGGAC
>JBBSEL010000246.1:0-6058 GCA_038239755.1 Chloroflexia bacterium
AAGCGAGGGGCCGACCGCCGCCGCCGTCCTTCAGAGCGCGCAACGGGCCGACAGCCTCGACCGGCAAATCATCCAACTGCCTGCCGCGCCGGTAGACGATGCCGGGGCGGCCTTGCTGTCGGTCTTGCTTGGCCCCCATTTCGGCGTCAGCGCCACGCTGCTGGACGTAACCGCCCCGCTACCCGAAGGGCGCACGATTGGTGGCACCCTGCTCACGGGGGATGCGGCGATCACAGCGCGCCGCCCCTGGCTGCTCTATGATGCCTACCTGCGGACTATCCCCGAGCCGGGAGCGCCCGCGCCGCGCCGCCGTCCCACCCCGGTGCCCGCGCCCGACCCGGCGGCGACCGGCTACACCGAAGACCTCGGCGCGGCCTGGTGGGTGCTGACCGGGGTGCCGATCGTCTGGGCCGTCGGCGTGGTCCGCCAGGAAATCGCCACCCCCGACGGGATCGCCGCGCTGCTGGCCGGGTTTGATGCCGCCCGCCGCGCCGCCACCGAACAACAGCCGACCATCCTCCAGGCCGCCGCCACCCGCGCCGGGCTACCCGAACCGGCGATGGCCGTCCTGCTCACGCCCCAGACCACCACCCTCGGCCCCCGCGAACTGGGCGCGCTCGATGCCTACTACACCTACACCCGCCGCCTCGGCCTGACGCGATGAGTGCTGAGGACTGAGGACTGAGGACTGAGTGCTGGGGAGACGCTAGCCGTTTGCTCCTCATTGCTCATCACTCGTTACTCGTCGCCCGCTTCGTCGCGTCCACCACCGTGCTCAATACGCCGTAGCGGGGGCCGCCCAGGTGGAGGAGCAGGTGTGCCTCCTCGCGTTCGGGCTGCCAGGCATCGGTGAAGGCCCAATCCTCGGCCCACGCGGTCAGCACCTGGCCGATGAAGAGGGTATGGTCGCCCACCGGCACCACCTCGACCACGCCACATTCCAGGTGCGCCAGGCACTCCTCGACCCAGGGGGCCTCGACCTGGCGCGCCGACGCGGGGTGCAAGGCCGTGGCCTGCCACTTGTCCTCATTAGCCCCCGACACCGTGCCGCAATGATGGACCTCGCGGACGAGGTGCGCGGGCGGGATGTTGAGCGTGAACTCCTCGCTGCGGCGGATCAGTTCGTGGATCAACGTGCTTTCGCGCAACGCCACCCCCACCAGCGGTGGATCTCCACTGAGCGGCACGATCCAGGCCGCCGTGGTGAGATCGTTTTGCCCGCGTCCGTAGGCCGTGACCAGGACCACCGGGCCGGGGGCTAACAGGCGATGAATATGGCCCATTGCGATTTGCTGCTTCATTATACCCGCCTTTGCACGAACATAACGGCTCTCCTTATTCTACGTTATGTCTAGCGCGATTGCAAGAGGGCGGCGTGACGAGTGGTTAGTGGTTAGTGGTTAGTGGTTGGTGGTTAGTAATTGGTGGTTAGACGATATATCACGCCTCACGCCTCACGCCTCACGTTTCATGTTTCACACCCATTCCGCAATAAACCTGCGGCGGCAACGTAACAAACCTGCGGCAGCCCCGTTTTTATAGGCGACCTGTTCAATACGCAGGCACAATCCTGACAATCGCCAGGCACACGCAGTGGCCGAGGCCATTCAGAGGAGGAACCGAGAGATGGAACCTGTATATGCACGGTCGCTGAAACGCCGTCGGCCTGGACAGGGAGGCTGCAACTGTTGCTTCATGTTCGGCCTGGGCCTGCTAAGTGTTCCGCTGATGGCGGGCCTGGCAGTAGCACGGATCGCACGAGTGCGGCGCGCCCGCTAATAGTCTCAGGAGGACACGCAGTATGATTGGGTTGATTGGCGTCATCATTTTCGCGGCCATTGCCGGCTGGTTTGCCGACATGGTCATCCCCGGCAAAATGCCGTATGGCTGGATCGGCGGCATCATCGCCGGGATCATCGGCGGCTTGCTGGCCGGGCTGTTCCTGCCGGGCTTTGGGCCGAGTAGCTGCTCGGGCAACTTCTGCTACTATCTGATCCCGGGCATCATCGGCGCGATCATCTTCGCCTTCCTGGCTCGCTTCCTGATGAGCCGCGGGCGCCGGGCGTAACCGGTATGGCAAAGAAGACGACCGCGCAAGTGGTGAGCCGCCCCATCGCAATGGACGTAGAGGGCGTAGACAGCGACCGCTATGTGGTGCTGGTCAAACCCCCGGCACCCGCCGATAGCGGCCTGGAGTACTTGCTGGCCGGGCTATTGGTGGGGGCCGCAATTGGCGCGGCGGTGGGCCTGTTTATGGCCCCTCGCCGGGGGGAAGACACCCGCCGCCAGTTGTTGAGCCGCCTGCCGGGTAACTTGGGCGGCGCGGCGGACGATTGGCAGGACGCCACCGACCAGGTGGCGGACACGGCGGACGTGCCGGTGCCGGTGCCGTCGGGCGTCAGCCCTGCGGCGCTGGATCCGGTGGCCCAGGTGGCGCAGTACCAGACCCCGCCGGTGGGGGATAGCGCCCCGGCTCCGTACACTGCCGGAACCGACTCGTCTGCCGCGCGCCAGGCATCTTAGAAATCGAGGTCACTTATGTTACGAGGATTACGCACCGCCATCCAATACTTTACGCTGGGCCTGGCGCTGGGCCTGTTGTTGGCCCCGCGCAAAGGGGACGAGACGCGGAGCCTCTTGATCGACCAGATTCGCACCTATGTGCAAGAGGCGTTTTCCAACGCCCAGAGCGCGATGTCGGGCAGCGACCACCATCCCGATGATAGCAGCCACACGGCCTATTCGGTAGACGGCGCTTACAATGCTTCCACCACGTCGGGCGTGCAGTAAGCGCCTGAACTAACGGTATTCTCCGCATGGGCAACTATGCGTTCGTTACACATTGCGTACTAACAAACCAGGCAGAGGAGGAGGTGAAAAACAATGGGTATTATCGCATGGATCGTGATCGGCTTGCTCGCCGGGTGGTTGGCAAGTATGGTGATGGGCCGCGGCGGTTATGGCGTGGTCGGTGACATCATCGTCGGCCTCGTCGGCGCGCTCGTCGGGGGGTTCCTCGTGAGCTTCTTCACGGGGGGTGGCTTCGACTTCGGGTCGAACGGCTTCATCCCTAGCGTGATCGTGGCTTTCCTTGGCGCGGTGGTGCTGATCTTCTTGGTCCGCACGCTGACCAAAGGCCGGACGAGCCTCTAAGTTTCGTCGCATGAGTTAGCTGATGCCGCCCTGGCCCGAAGGTTGGACCGGGGCGGCGTTGGTGTATATACCGGCCTGCCGGTGCCCTACCCAGAGGAGACCTTGTGCTGTGAGCCAGCCCGACCCCAACCCGGATGCCGGGACCAACGCTGCCGCTATTGTGCTGGTGGTTGTCGTACTGCTCGTGCTGGTCCTGCTTGTCCTCTACATCAGTGGGGCCTTCCGCCCCGCCCCGGTGCCGCTCACCCCGACCCCGCTGCTGCTGTTCCTGGGAGCGCTGGGGGCGTGAAACGTGAAACGTGAAGCGTGATGTGTTGACTGGTCACTGATCACTAGTCACTGGTTACTGCCCACTCGCTGCTCGCTGCTCGCTGCTCGCTGCTCGCTGCTCGCTGCTCAACGGAGGATCCCGTTATGCTGCCACTTGGCGACGAAGGTACGCCTCCCCAACGGGGGGTGCCCATCGTCAATCTGACCATTATCGGCCTGTGTGTCCTGGCCTTTGCCGCGCAGTATCTATTCGGCATTGACCAGTCGATCATGGCCTACGGCGCGATCCCCTACGAAATCACCCACGGGGTGGATCTGGTCGGCAACCAGGGGGGGCTGCCCCAGCAAGCGATCAGCTTCCCGGTCTATGTGACCCTGCTGACCTCGATGTTCATGCACGCCAACCTGCACCATATCGGCGGCAACATGCTCTTCCTGTTCATCTTCGGCGACAACGTGGAAGATAACATGGGCCATATCAAGTACGCCCTGTTTTACCTGATCTGCGGGTTCGCGGCCTCGTTCGCCCAGATTATTATGGGCGGGGTCGATTCGCCCGTGCCGGGGGTCGGGGCCAGCGGCGCGATTGCCGGGGTCATGGCGGCCTATCTGATCCTCTTTCCCCAGGCGCAGATCCGCACGATCATCGGCTATGGCTTTGTCACCCGCGTGCCCGCGATCCTCATGATCGGGCTGTGGGCGGTGACGCAGATCGTCAGTGGCGTGGGCAGCCTGGGCGGGTCCGATGTGGGCGGCGTGGCCTACTGGGCACACGTCGGCGGGTTCATCTCCGGGCTGATCCTGGTCTTCTTGCTGGGCAACCGCTCGGCGGGGCAGGGATTCAGCCTCGGCCAGTTTGGCAGGTAGTATGGATCTTGCTGCAATCCTGGGCTTTACCCTGTTCGGGCTGGTCGTCGGCACCTATGGCACCCTGATCGGGGCGGGCGGCGGCTTCTTGATCGTGCCCGCCCTGGTGCTGGTGTTGGGCTGGGACCACACCACCGCCGCCGCCACCTCGCTGTTCGCGGTGATGTGCAACGCCGCATCGGGCACCTGGGCCTACTGGCGGCAGGGCCGGGTGGACCTCAAGACGGGGCTGCTGTTTGCCGCCGCCACGCTGCCGGGGGCCATCCTCGGCCCCTTCGTGGCCGACCAGATCAGCGGGCGGGTTTTTAATCTGCTGTTCGGCGCTTTGCTGATCTCCGTCTCGCTCTACCTGATCTGGCGGCCCGAACGGGTGCGCGGCGCGCCGGGCAGCGGCATGGAGCGCCCGGCGGGTTGGCGCGGCTGGGGCTGGACCACCCGCCGCTTCACCGACGCATCGGGCGAAGAATGGGCCTACGGCTTTTCGCTGCCGGTGGGGCTGCTCATTTCGCTGGGGGTTGGCTTTCTCTCGACACTGCTGGGCATCGGCGGAGGCATCATCCACGTCCCCGCGCTGGTTGCCATCATGGGCTTCCCCGCCCACATCGCCACGGCGACCTCCCACTTCATCCTCGCCATCTCTGCCGCCACCGGCACCACGGTCAACCTGGGCCTGGGCCATGTGCGGCTTGGCCCGGCGCTGGCAATGGGCGTGGGGGCGATTATCGGCGCGCAGATCGGTGGGCGGCTGGCCCGGCGCGTGAAAGGCCGCTGGATCATCCGTGGCCTGGCCGTGGCGCTGGGGCTGGTCGGGCTGCGGCTGCTGTTTTAGGCCGGAGCGCGCCGCAGTAACCCCTGGAGGGTGCTGCCGGTGATAGCCCCGACGACGGTTAGGGCCAGGGTCCACAAAAACCCGATGCCCAGGCGGTCGGCTCCAGGCGGCACAGGCACGAGGTTCGCGTAGACCGGAGCGAGCACCAGCAGCACCACCAACAACGCTATCACCCACGCTCTGATGTTACTGAATACCCAGGCCCGCGCCGGGTCCACCCGTCCCGCCTCCGGCGCGATGCCATCGCTGATGCTGCTGCGCTGTCCCAGCCCAAACCCCAGGCCCAGGATCGCCCCGCTGACCCCGGTAAAGGCCAGCATCGCCAGCAATACCAACCCGGCGTTGCCCACGTTCAGCGTACCGTCCTGCCCGTTGGTGACACCGGGCAAGTGGACAATTGGCACCAGGATCGAGCCTAGCAGCCAGAAGCCCAGCGCCCACCCCAAAGCACCTCCCAGCCCCGTCGCCAAGACCCACACCCCGCTCGCCAGTTGGGGAAGGTACGGGCGCAGGACCCGCGCCTGGATCAAGCCCAGGATCGGGGCGACGACGAAGCCGCTGAGGAGGAAGCCTGTATCGCCACAGATCCCCAGGGTGAGCGCTCCGCTGAGCAACCCTGCCGCCGCGCTCCCCAACACCCAATTCCGCCACAATGCCCCATCCACTTGTCGGCTGTGTGCAACAACCGGTTTGGTCCAACTTTGCATCATGTGCTTCACCTCACAATACGACCGGCTCTAGGGTGTGGCTTCTCCGCAGCGTCCTTCAACCGGGTCGATCCCAGCCAGGAGTGATTTCTTAAGGTTACCTATAAATGATACGCGCTTTTGGGGGATAGGGTTGCGGAATAAGGGGTAGGGGACAGGTATGCTCAATCCGGCGTTAGACATGAAGCCAATCTTCCTGCATATACCGCGAGAAGACCATCCTCATTACTGA
>JBBSEL010000247.1:0-6057 GCA_038239755.1 Chloroflexia bacterium
AGGTACTACAAAACCCGCAGCACGAGTACACCAAACGGCTGATGGCCGATGTGCCGTTGCTCCACGGGCGGCAGAGCATCTTGCAGCACACCAACGGGGTGGAGGATGCCAGCCCCGCCTCCTACGAACTATTCCAACGCCATTAGGACAATCCCCATGCAGACACATCCTTTGACCGAGGCCTGGTTCTTGCACCAGGCGGGCACGCACGAATGGCTGCCCGCGCAAGTGCCCGGCGGCGTCCACACCGACCTGCTGGCCCTTGGTCGCCTCCCCGATCCCTTCGTCGGGGATAACGAACTGCACGTCCAATGGGTCGCCGAGACCGATTGGGACTATCGCACCCACTTTACCGTGCCCCCCGCGCTCCTGGCCGAAGCCCAGGTCTGGCTGATCTGCGACGGCCTGGACACCCTGGCGACCCTGACCCTCAACGGGCAGGCACTAGGCCAGACCGACAATATGTTCCGCCAGTATCGCTGGGAGGTCAAATCCCTCCTGCGCGCCGCAGACGCGGGCGAGAACGAGCTAGGGATCCACTTCGCCTCGGCCGTGTGCTACGCTGCGGCGCAGCAAGCCATCCGCCCGTTGCCGGGGGTTTCGGCGGCGATCCCCGGTGGTCCGCACCTGCGCAAGGCTCCATGCCACTTCGGCTGGGATTGGGGACCCCAACTCCCGCCGATCGGCATCTGGAAAGACATCCGCCTGGAGGCCTATAGCGGGGCGCGCCTGGCCGAGGTCCACCTGCACCAGACGCACGCCGGAGAGGCTGTGACCGTCACCGCCCAGGTAGCCGTCGAGCATGGGGGTGACATGCCCCTGACCGCGACGGTCTACATCACCGCGCCCGACGGCACGGTCCTGAGCGGCGCAAAGGCGGTGCCCGCCGATGGCGCGGCACGGGTGGCGGTGCCGATCCCGCACCCGGCACTCTGGTGGCCCAACGGTTACGGTGCCCAGCCGCTCTACCGGCTAGAGGTGGCACTGCACGGCGGGGAGGGCGTGGCGTCCGCGCCCCTGGAGGAGAGGACCTACCAGATCGGTCTCCGCACGGTGGAATTGCGCCAGGAGGCGGACCAGTGGGGGCGCTCCTTCGTCTTTGTGGTCAACGGCGTGCCCATCTTCGCCAAAGGCTCCAACTGGATTCCCGCCGACTCCTTCCCCACCCGGATCAGCGACGACTATCTAGAGGGCCTGATCCGCGCAGCGGCGGCGACGCACCAGAATATGCTGCGGGTCTGGGGCGGCGGCTTCTACGAGGAGGAGCGCTTTTACGACCTCTGCGACCGCTATGGCCTCCTCATCTGGCAAGAGTTTATCTTTTCCTGTAGCATCTACCCGCTGGACGACCCGGCCTTTGTGGAGAACGTGCGCGAAGAAGCCGTCCAGAACATCCGGCGCTTGCGCCACCGCGCCAGCCTGGCCCTCTGGTGCGGCAACAACGAGATGGAGTGGGGCTGGCATGACTGGGACTGGGACCGCCCCGACCTGCAAGGATTGAAGGCGGCCTACGACCAGTTCTTCCACCACACGCTGCCCGCCTGGTGCGGGGCCGAGGACCCCGACCACGCCTACTGGCCCAGCTCCCCCTCGTCGGATACCCCTTTCATGGACCCCAACGGCCAGCAGCAGGGCGACGCCCACTACTGGGAAGTCTGGCACGGGCGCAAGCCGTTCACCGCCTACCGCGACCAGTACCCCCGCTTCATGAGCGAATTCGGCTTCCAGGCGCTGCCCCCGCTGGCGACGATCCGCACCTATGCCGACGAGGCCGACTGGAACATGACCTCCTACATCATGGAGCGGCATCAGAAGAACGCCAGCGGCAACAGCCTGATGGTCGGACAGATGCTCGATACGTTCCGCCTGCCCCAGGATTTCTCCGCGCTGGTCTACCTGAGCGGGATCCTCCAGGCTGAGGGCATCCGCTATGGGGTGGAACACTGGCGGCGGCACCCGGACCGCGTCGCGGGCACGCTCTACTGGCAACTGAACGACTGCTGGCCGGTCGCCTCATGGTCCAGCCTGGACTACTACGGGCGCTGGAAAGCGCTCCATTACGCCGCCCGCCGCTTCTATGCGCCCGTGCTGCTCTCGGTCGAGGACCAGCCCCCTATAGAGCAGATCTATGTCACCAATGATCAGCAGGAGGCGTGGGTGGGCACCGTCCGCTGGGCGCTGGAAACACTGGGCGGCGAGGTGTTGTTGTCGGGGGGGGGGCCGGTGCAGGCCCCCCCACAGGCGGCGATCCTGGTGCAGACGGTGGACTGTGCCACCCAGGTCTCCGCCGCCAACCGGCGTGAGATCGTCTTTGTCGCCGAACTCTGGCAGGCCGCGCACCTGGTCGCCCGCCAGGTGGTGCCTTTCGTGCCGACCAAGCACCTGGCGCTGGTTGATCCAGCGGTCACGTCCACGCTCTGCCGCGAAGGCGATCAGGTGGTGGTCGATCTGGCAGCCCGCTCCCTGGCCCGCCTGCTGGAGCTGGCACTGACCGGGGCGGATGTCGTCTTTAGCGACAACTACTTCGATCTGCCCGCCGGGCGGGAGGTCACGATCACGGCCCCCTGGCCCGCCGGGTGGTCGCTGGATCAGGCCCGCGCCGCCCTGACGATCCGCTCCGTCTATGACTCTTATGCCCATCCCGCCCCGGCTCCCGGCGACGATGGCAGGGAAGCTGCCGCCAGAAGCGGGCAAACCGAGGCGACCGCGCGGTCGTAATACAGGCAGAGCCGCCAGCCTCGCCCGGCGGCTCTGCGACGCAGACTGCGGTTGACAGCAGAAAACAGGGCCATGACCTACCAATGCCGCCATTGTAACACTCCTAATCAGCCCGATGCGTGGTTCTGCCTGGACTGTGGCGAGCCGCTGGACGCGACCACGCTGGGCGCCGCGCCGCGGGAGCGCCGTCCACAGGGTGGGAGGGCGTGGCGCGGGCCGCACCGCTACGAAGCACTTACCGGGGCCGTCCTCGTCGTTAGCTTGCTGGCCCTGGTCCTCTACAGCACCTGGCGGGGTGAACGCGATCATCAGGAGGTCATCTACCAGCACGCGCTGACCGACCTGACGGCCCACCAGTGGGCTGCGGCTATTCAGGAGTTGCGGATCGTCGGGAACTATGCCGACGCCCCCCGCCGCCTCCGGGAGACCGCCGCCCTCTGGACGCAGTTGCAGGCCCTGGACACTGCCGCCCGCCAGCGCGAACAGGCGGGGGATTGGTGGGCGGCGGCAGCTCCCCTGCGCCAACTGGCCGTGCTGGATGCCCGTTATCCCCATATCACGGCACGCCTCGCTGTTGCCCAGCAGCAGATCGGCCTCCTGATCTACCGGGTAGCTGCGGGACCGCAGGCGGGGGTCTGGTGGGCGCGGGCCGACGGCAGCGACCCGCAACGCCTGCCCGACGGCACCGCGCCGGGGCTGACCATCTATGGCCTGTCTCCCGATGGGCGATGGGCGGTCTATGCTGTCCCGCCCCTTTTGGGCACGCCAGCGGATGCGCCGCGCCTGCACATCCTCGATCTGCACAGCGGCGACCTGACCACGCTCCCTCTGCCGTCCGCCGGGCACCCCGATCCGCAGCCGGTGCGCTTCCGCAACGACGGGCAGGGCTTCTGGTGGGTGGCCGATGATGGCTGGAGCTACTACGACCTGCTCACCCGGCACCTGACGCCCATCCGGGGCCAGGTGCTCGCCGCCGACCCGCAAAACGGGCGGCTGGTGCAGGCCCTCTTCGGCCCGTTCAACTCCGCCCTCGATTGGAACAGCCTCTTGCTGCTCACCGATGCGACCGGCGGCCACCAGGAGAAGCTGTTCGGGTTGGGCGGATCGGTCAGCAGCGGGCGGATCAGTCCCGATGGCCGGTTGCTGCTCTACCAGGCCCATACGCGCCAGTTTGATCAGGTGGACGATCAGCTCTGGGCCATGTGGTTGCCGGGCCCCGGCGATCCAGAGGGGGTGCCCCACGGCGCGATCCTCGACAGCCTGCGGGCTACGCCTGGGGCACCCGCCCCGATCCTGACCAGCACTTTTTTGCCCCCGGGGGCCGATGGTGCGCCGCAAGCCTTACTGACCTGGGCCGGGGGACCGCTCCGCCAGGTGACCCCGGCGCTGGCCCAGAACCTGGATTTCAACCTGGGCACCCTGCACCTGGGCGCGCAGGTGCGCTTCGCGGGGCTGCTCACCAGTGCAGCGAGCCGCCTGGACGCCGTGCGGGTGCGCGCCCCCCTCGGTCTGACACTCGATTGGCTCGGCGCGACCGTAGCCCTCCCGGCCATCTTCTATCGCGGCCCCACCGCCGATGGGCAGCTTGGCCTCTTCCTCGCCCCGATCGCCAGTGCCGCGTCTGGGGCCACCCCTGTGCCTCCGGCGGCCCGGCGCTTGCTCACGCGTTCCGCCGACCCGGCGGCCTGGATCCACAGCACGGCCCTCAGCCACGACGGCACGCGCCTGTTGGCGATCCTACCCGCTGGATCGCCAACAGGTGGGGCTACGGCTGGGCTGTGGGCGATCCCCCTCGACGGCCATCTGGCGCAACAGGTCGTGCCGGATGCCGTCGAGTTCTGGACCCCAGAGGGCTGGCTTGGCAGCCCTTGAGATATTTGCCCCTGGTACACCGACCCGCCTTGCGTTGCCACACTCAGAATAGATCGCTTCCAAAGTTAGTGGCTCTGACCTATCCGCGTTCGGGTACGTTCTTGGCATATTGCGTACTTGGGCGTACCCTGATTTAGTGGTTCTTCCGCAGGTTGATATTGGTGCTGATTGGGTACTATCGCAGCGAGATCGGACAATAGCAGCGCGCATGGCGGGCGGAACCCGGAGGCCTACCTCCAGTCCAATACGAGCAAGGTGTTGCCGCAGCCTGGGCTTACTCCCTGGCCCACTGGAGGATTTCAGCCGCATAGGCGACCATCGTCGGAGAAATAGGAGAGCACTAAAAAGTCGGGGGGTCTCTTAGCGGAGCAGGCGCTGGCCTGATTTCTCGGGTCTGGCTGAACCCGCCCGCCGGTGATCGCCGCAGCCGTGAAGACGAGGGCGCCCCGTAGTGCTGGTGCCCAGCGCTGGGGTGGGGCAGGGGCACGGTTGTGCGGGATCCGGCGGGCAATCCTGCCGCCGTTGGCGAGACCCCCCGACTTTTTAGTGCGCTCCTATTAGCAGGGGTGGCATGTCCCGTATAGTAGGGCGTCTCGTCATACCAGAGGGGCAAATTGTATAACGGGGCTGTTGTTGGGTCAAGTTGGGGGGCGCGTTGGGGTTTTGTGGGGGCGTTGGCCCCTTATTTGTGGGGGGCATCCTCCGTTAGGATGAGGACAACAGCAGTGAACAAGTTGAGCCGCTGCTGTAGCGTAACACAGTGTGATGTGCTACTAGACGAGGCATCGTATCCTATAGGAGGCAACCCACCATGCGTAAGATCTTTCTCACCGTTTCTCATGTATTAGTGGCCCTGGGTCTTCTGATCACCTTTACGGCCTTCCCGTGGAGTCCGGCACCCGTGTCCGCCGCCACCCCAAGTTCGCAGATCACTTTTGCGCTTGCCGCCGACTCGTTCAGTTATTTGAAGATTGAAGGCACCAACCAGAATGGGCATTCGGCGACGTGGTCCCGATCTTTTAATGCGCCAGTGGGGGTCGCCCTCACCCAAAACTGGTGGTGGAATGGGTCGATTGTGGTCACGTTCCACGCGTCTAACGTGGGCTGGCGCAAGTGCATCGTTGACGCCCTGAAAACCAATAGTTCGGTAACTCCGATCATTTACACGCCGGGGCTTGGCTGTAGTGGCGATGCGGGGAGCACTTCCAGCCAGCGCCGGGTTCTTGAGGAGTTAAGCAATTACATGAGCGAAAGCGAGTCCTACCAAATGCTCGACGCCACGCATGCGGCTTATGATACGGTTGGGTGTCTAAACGGTATTATGGAAGGTCTTGCCGCCGAATCTCCGGTCATGACGGTGGTCGCCTGTGGGGGCGCTGCGCTGTACGAGATCAACCAGATTCTGGAGAGGTATCACAAGCATCTGAACACGACACAAGGGGGTAGTAGCGGCGGCTCCGGCCATTG
>JBBSEL010000248.1:0-6055 GCA_038239755.1 Chloroflexia bacterium
GATGTTGCCCTGCGCGTCGATCCCCAACCCGTGCGGCAGCTTCAGGCCGGTATAGAGGGTGGTGCGGACCCCGGTCTTGAGGTCCACCCGGTAGAGATTGCCCCCCAGCGAGTTGACATAAGCGCGGCCTTGCGCGTCCAGTACCACGTCATCGGGCTGGTACATCGTGCTGACCAAGCGCTTCCGCCCGGCGGCAGTGACCCGGTAGAGGGCGTTGCCGAACTCATCGGCCACCAGATAGTCGCCCCCCGCCAGCCGGACCGCCCCGGTGGGGCGCACAAACCCGCTGGCGATGGTCCGCAGGGTCTGGCCGTTGCGGCTCATCGCCAGCAGCCGCCCGTTGGGGCTGTCGGGGATCAGCACCTCGCCGGTGGTCGGGTCTAGGGCGATGCCGTCCACGCCGTCTTTGCCGGTCTGATTGACCAGTTGGCGCAGCAGCCGCTTGCTGCCGCCTGGCATGGTCACTTCCCAGATCTGGTTGGCCTTCTGCTCGACCACGATCAGCGTGCCGTCGGAGGTCACGACGATCCCTTCCGGCTCTTTGAACCCGCCGACGACCGCCTGGGCGATGCCGCCCGTCGCTGCGACCTGATTGATCGCCCCGTTGCTGAAGTCGCCAAAGTAGATCGTGCCGTTGCGCGGATCAATCACAAGGTCGTCGGGGTTGCCGAAGCCACGGGCCAGCACGGTGAGCCGGGTGGCGGCGGCCTCCGCCGGGAGGAGGGCGGGCAGGACGTGAACCGGATCGGTGCCCGGCGGGATCATCGCTGCGGCGGGCCGGGCCAGGCCGATCACCCCGGCGCTCAGCAGCAGCCCGGCCAGGAGGAGAACACGTAATTTGACCATGAATATGCCACTTTCTAGGTTTTACAGGAACATCTGGGAATAGGTGTCATCGTCACTAACGGCCTGGCTTGTCCGTGCGGCACGTCGCATCTGGTACCGAGGCCGTCCTCCTGCGCCGCGATTCAATTCACCCTCCGCAGGTGTCATCCTGAACCGCGATTCACTCCACCCTCCGCAGGTGTCATTCTGAGCGCAGCGAAGGATCTTGTCGGCGGTCATCGGTGCTGCGGCCACGATCCCGATCTTCGATAAGGATCACGGACCCTGTAGCAGATCCTTCGCTGCGCTCAGGATGACAGCGGGGGTGGGCGAGCGAATGAGCGCAGCGAAGGGTGATCGGCCCCGGCTTACGGCCC
Organism: Chloroflexia bacterium; assembly: GCA_038239755.1. Classification (GTDB taxonomy): domain Bacteria; phylum Chloroflexota; class Chloroflexia; order QHBQ01; family JAICKM01; genus JBBSAN01. The sequence goes on from JBBSEL010000248.1 coordinate 1,203, forward strand.
GTAGCGCCACGCCTTGTACTGGAGGCCGACGTTGCCCAGTTCGACGCGCCAGGCTGGCTCGTTGCTCGGCGTGAAGGTGAGGGTGCGGCGCTCGTAAAGCTGGACCAGGATCGCGGTCGATTGGCCGTTGATCGTCGCGTGGACCCAGTACGGCTCGCTGATCGGGTAGCCCATCAGGCTGACCCAATCGCCCTGCGTTGCCAGCCAATTAACGAACACCTCGGGAATGTTGTGGCCGCTTTCGGGCACGAACTTGGCATTGAGCACGCCGTTGCCCAACCCGGCATCATTGCCCACGGTGCCGCCCCGATCCAGGGTCGCCTCCACATGCTGGCCGGTGAGATCCTGTGCCTTTCCGGCATCGGTCCCGGCCTGGAGGTTATGGAACGTCGCGTAGCTGGGGGCGGTGGGGTCCTGGTAATCACCCACAACGGCGAAATCGGCGGGAGCGCGGTTGTCTACCGCCGTGGCCCCGGTCTGGAGTTGCCCGGTCACCAGTTCTTTGACCAGCAGCCCGCTGGTCACGTAGGCCGGGCTGGGGCGGGGGGCGGTTGGGTCGTTGATCTCCATCCGCCCCTTGTCATAATACTCCACCTGGCGGTTGCCGCCGGGCGACTCGGCCCACGGCTCGGTCGTGTCGAGGATCGGTTGTGGCCCCCACAGCCAGGTGCGGTTGGCCTGCCCGTTGGCGATGGGCAGGTCGCTGCGCCGCCAGAGGAAGTAGAACGGCCAGGCCGCCGTGGTGATCTTCGCGGCGGCGGGTTTCCAGGCAGCGTTGAAGCTGTAGGGGATGAAGACCTTGTTGGCGCTGCCGTCCAGCCTGAGCAGCCACGTCTCGTGGGTGTAGACCAGGGCGTTGCCCACTGCCGTGGTGTGACTCACCCGGATCAGCGCCTGGGTGCCGCTGGGGTCCACCGTGGGCGGGCCGATGCTGCTGATCTCGCCCCGGTGCGGGTTCGCCACGTAGGGCACCGACCAGATCAGCTTGGCGTTGTGCCCGTCGAAGTCGGCCACGAAGACGCGCTGCCCCTCCTCGGCGGTGGACACCGAATATACCACCTTGCGCGGCCCGGCGGCCCAACTGGCCCCCGGCTTGTTCGCGCCCTTCGCCCCCTTCGCTGTCACGAGGTCCACAAAGGTGCCGGTGGCGAGTTCGAGGATGCCGCCCCGGTTGCCGTCGTTCACTGCCAGGTAGCGGCCATCGGGCGACCAGCCGCCGCCCAGCACCCACATATCGGCCCCTGCACCGGGCAGGGCGGTGGCGGGTGCGTCGGCCTGGGTCAGATCATAGATGTGTCCCGGCCAGCCCGCCGCGATCTTCAGCCCATCGGGCGACCAGGCCACCCCAGCGGGCAGCAGCGGGATATCGGTCGCGCCCGGCACGTCCCACACCGGGCCACCGGTTGCGGCGATCAGGTGGAGATTGCCGCGCGCGAGTGGCTTTTCGCCCCAGCGTTCACCGCTGAGGAAGGCGATGAAGCGCCCATCGGGCGACCAGAAGGGGTTCGAGTAGACGTTGCTCGTTAGCTGGGTCAGGTTGCCGCCGTCGGGGTCCATCGTGTAGAGGACCAGTGCTTCGGTGACGATGGCGATCTTTTTGCCGTCGGGCGACCAGTTTTGATACCAGACGTTGCCCAGGTGGGTCAAGGTCTGGCCGTCGTCGCCGCCCACCGTTCGCAGGTGGAAGTCGCGCACCCGGTCGGGCAGGGCATCCACCCCATAGGTCAGCACTTCGCCGTCGGTGTTCGGGGCCTGCGCGGCGACCGGGGCGGCTCCCCCGACCCGCCCGATCCCGGCGATCAGCATTACCAGTATGATCAACCATGCACGCATGTTGCGCCCGGTTTTCTGTGTCATGGGTTGCTCCTCTTTCTGATTGTGGCCGCTTTGGCACTCCCAAGTGTCCCGCTTATTGTAGCACAACGGGTTGTTAGTTGTCAGTGATCAGTGGTCGGTGGTCGGTGGTCGGTGATTGCTGAGGTTAACAACGTCGGTTATAATAAACATGAGGATGCCAACGCTCCTCTGACTGAATACTAAAAACTGACCACCGACCACCGACCACTCGTAAGGAGCACGCCATGATCACAGCCCTGGTAATGATGAACGTGGAGCGCCACAGCATCCCGACCACGGCGCAGGCGATTCTCGATATTCCCGGCGTGACCGAAGTTTACTCCGTTACCGGCGAGTATGATCTGGTTGCCATCGTCCGCACCGTCGAGTACGATCAGTTGGCCGAGGTAGTCACCCAGCGTTTTGCCCGTGTGGAGAGCCTCACCCGCACCCACACGCTGATGGCCTTCCAGTGCTACTCGAACAGTGACATGGAGCGCATGTGGAGCATCGGGGATGAGGAGCAGCCCCGCTAACGGTTGGGCACGCTTGTTGCTCTGGCTATGTCATGCCCTGCATGAAACTAGTCGGCTACAGATCGCGTCTATTATGTGTGAGCATAGATGAGTAGTAGCTATCTAGCCAACTGGATAACGGATCTGTTGGGCCAACCAAATAGTGTGTTGGCGCGTAAATATAAAAAAGAGTATTATGGCGAAGCGTATGAAGAGGTGCAACAGCTACACGAAAGTAACGGCCTGCGCTATCCGGTGCGCCACCCGGCAGATGTGCCGGATGAATTGCTCGATCAACTCGCCACGAAGATTCGCGGGACAACGACGGAAGGGGCGATATGGGCGGCAATCATTGTGCATCTTGGCCGACCTTTACCGCCTCCAATCGCTTATGATCTGTTGGAACGGCGGATCGCTTTTGATATATTGGGGCACTCACGTCAGGTTGATGAGATCCAATGGAAACTGGCTGAAGTCCATGACGAGGCGCTGCTCACTTTAGCCATTGATCTGTACACGCTCCCGCAGTATAGCCTTGCGGCTATGCAGACTGTACTCACAAAGTTTCGAGATAACTGGGCCTATCGCTGGATGCTTGATACTCTTGCCCACCTGTACGAAGCATCGTCACCGGAGAAAGAGCAAGCGTATTTAGCCGCAGCCACCGCGCATCCCGATGCCGAGCGGCTTTTGTCCGCGCACCACTTAAAGCAGCAACAATTACAGGCCCGGAGCGCCACTCTCACGCCGGAGTTGGCCGAGGCGTTGTTTTTGACCGGTATCCCTTCGGTATTGGAGCGATTGGCCTCCAATCCGCAGACACCGGAAGCGGTGCTTCGCAAATTGATGGAGCCACAGGCGACTCGGCGGGAACGCCGGATCGGTGCTTTTGCCCGACAAACTCTCGCGGCCACGCGTAAATATCAGGGGGCGGTCCCCCAATTAAAGGTCGAAGAATGAGCGAACTCGCCAGTAACCCTGGACAACCGGAATCCGTAACCCCCCCGGCGACCCCCGCTGTGGTCGCGCCCGCAACTCCAGCCACCCGCCAGAACCGCGGCAAGTTGATGCGGACGCTGGGCAACCTGCTGATCGGCATCGGCGTGCTGCTGCTGATCGGCGTGGGCGGCTACCTGGGCATCCAGACCTATCAGAACAATCAAGAGGCGAACCGGATCGAGCAGGAGAATAGCGGGCTGCCACTGAGCGTGCCCAACCTGCCTGCGGCCCCGGTACCCGCCAAACCGACCGCTGAGGGTACGGCGCTGGCCGGGGTCAATCCCCCTGCCTCCACGCCTACCATCGCGTCGGATACCGTCCTCGTCTCCGATGCCCCGCTGCCCAACCTGAATACCGGGCTGGTCAGCAACCAGACGGGGACGCAGGAGCAGAGCGAGCCGCCGGTGCGGATCACCATCCCCAGCGTGCAGATCGACTCGTCGGTGGTGCCGGTGGGCTGGGACATGATCCCCGGCAAAGACGGGCAGCAGAGCAGCCAGTGGCAGGTGGCCGACTATGCAGTGGGCCACCACCAGGGCACAGCCAACCCCGGCGAGATCGGCAACGTGGTCATGTCAGGCCATGTGGACTGGAAGGGCGAGGTCTTCCGCAACCTGCATAAGGTGCAGCGCGGCGACGAGATCCATGTGTTCACCGCCAACCGCGAATACCTCTACATTGTGCAGGGCATCGTCAAGGTCAAAGAGGAGGGCGCAGACGTGACCGACGACATGCGCCGCCAGAACGCCGCCTACATGAACCCGACCCCCGACCAGACCCTGACCCTGATCACCTGCTTCCCCTACGGCGTAGACGACTACCGCCTGATCGTCATCGCCAAGCCCTATAATTCTGGCCTGCCGACGCGGCCCGACCTCGTTCTGAAATAGCCCCGCGCGTGTTATACTGGTAACCATGCACGACACCAACGCGCTGAACTATTACCTGGTCGCCTGGCAGCTCGCGCACCCGCAACTGCTCACCCAGACGCTGACCAGTCAGATCTACACCGTCTCCCACCGCAACGAGACCGTCATCCTGAAACTGCTCGCGGCGGCGGAAACGAAGGAGCAGATGGGCGCACTGGCGCTGCACTATTTTGCGGGGCGGGGTGCCGTCCGCCTCCTGCGGGCCGACGAGGGGGCACACCTGCTGGAGTATGCTGCCGGGGACGAACTCGTCACGCTCGTCGAGCGCGGCGAGGATGGCACCGCCACGCGCATCATCGCGCAGGTGCTCCAGCAACTGCACCAGGTCCCGCCGGAGGCCCCGCCCGCCAGCTCGGTAGGGCTGGATCGCTGGTTTGGCGAGTTGTTCAACAAAGCGGCGGCGGACCGGCACGCGGGCATTGAGTCGATCTATGGCCGGGCTGCCGCGCTCACCGAGTGGTTACTCGCGGACCCGCACGAGGTCCGCGTGTTACACGGAGATATCCATCACTATAACATCCGGCAGTCCGCACGCGGCTGGCTCGCATTCGACCCGAAAGGCTTCTTAGTGGGC
>JBBSEL010000249.1:0-6051 GCA_038239755.1 Chloroflexia bacterium
AATGCGGGGGGCGAGGTCGCCGGGTGGGACAGCGCGGCAGCCGGACGCGGGCCGGGGTGGGCAGGCGGCGCGGGAGGCGCGGTGCGGGATGGGCGCGGGTCGTCGGTGGGCATCGGGTTACTCTCCAGCCGGGGGGGTGTGCGTCAGGTCGGGGTCCTGGTGAGCTTTGTTCAACTCGTACTGTGTGTGGACGGTCTGGAAGCCGCACTCTTCGTACAGTTGCGCCGCGAAGTAGTCCCGGTCGGCGGCGATGACCAGCCGTTCGGTTTGCGGGCGGGCGAAGCCGATCTGGGCCAGGTGATTGACCATCGAGCGCGCTACCCCGCGCCGCCGGAAGGCCGGATGGGTATCCACCGACTGGTAGCGGCCCAGCGGCCCGGAGAAGAAGAGGCCCATGCTCCCGGCGATTCGCCCATCGAGCCAGCCCAACCACCAGCCCCCCTCCAATTCCCGGTGCCGCTGGAGGATATGGGCGACCATGAAGTCGAGAAACGGCGCGCTCCAATTGGCCTGGCAATCGAGCATAAAGCGTTTCAGCAGGCCCTCGTCCTCGGTGCGCAACGGCTGGATCGTCAGGCCGGGGGTGCGCCGCTCGTCGGCCACCGGAGCCTCGGCCCCCATGCACAGGATCGTGTCCAGGTCGTAGCCTGCCGCCTTGTACGCCGCCCGCTCGGCGAGGGTTGGGTCGGGACCGGCCCAATCCATGCGCGTGTGGCGCACCGCCGGGTCGGGGAACGTCTCGTGAAAGGTGCCGACCCACTGATCGAGGTGGGCCGGGACCAGCGGTTCGCCCAACAGCAGCCGGTTGCCCGAATAATAGCTAGGGCCGCTCGGCGTCCGCAGCACCCCATACGTCTCGTGGTCTTCGTACTGTGTGTCGGGGCGCATCACGAACACGTCGGTGCGACTTAACAGGTTGAGTTCCATCCGCCTCCCTCATTAATGGGGGTCTTGCTCGCCGGCCACGCCCACCGCGCCGTTCGCCACGGTTCCGGCTCTATTGTACCACCCATCGGGAGCGAGGACCAGGGACGGAAGGTGTAATTCGGGTCCCAGGGGTGCGGGCCGCGCCGGGGCGGCTACGGGGTAGACGGGGCCGTCTGGATGGGCAGGTCGTTGCGCTTGCCCATCAGCCAGGGTGCCCAGGCGAGCATCAGGAACATCGCCACAAAGCCGATCCAGGCCCCGAAGCCAAAGGTGGCGCTCGGCCCGAAGTTGCTCCACAGCCAGCCGCCCAGCACGTTGGCCGGGAGCGCTGAGAAGCCGGTGAGGCCGTTGAACCAGCCCAGGGCCGTGCCCCGCTGGGCCTTGGGCACCACGTCGGTCACCAGCGCCTTGCCCACGCCGTCGGTCGCCGCTGCATAAATCCCGTAGACGAGGAAAAGCCCCCAGCCTTGCCAGTTCTGATTCGCCACCGCCCACCCGGCATAGACCAGCCCGAACGCGCCGTACCCGGCGACCAGCACCGGGATGCGCCCCCAGCGGTCGCTCAGCACGCCCAGCGGCGTTGCCAGCGCGGCATAGACGAGGTTGTAGCCGAAGTAAATCAGCGGCACCGCCTCCAGCTTGCCTTCCAGCCCCTCGGTACGCAAGAAGATAAACGCATCCGACGAGTTGCCGACGGCGAAGATGGTCGAGATGGCGGTGAACATCCAGAAGCGCGGGCCAAGCGCGGCCATCCGTTCCATGCGGGTTGTGGTCGGGGCGTTCGCCGCCGGTTTGGGGGGAAGTTCGCGCCGCTTTTCGCGCAGGAACACGACGACGGTGATGATGCCGAGCAGCCCCGGCAGCGCCGTCCAGAGGAATACCTGCCGCAGATCGTTGTGACTCAGCGCCAGGATGAGCAGGGCGAACAGCGGGCCAATGGCAGCCCCCAGCGTATCCATCGCCCGGTGGAAGCCGAACGCCTTGCCGCGATATTTCGCCGGAGCAGAGTCGGCCAACAACGCATCGCGGGGGCTGCCGCGCACCCCCTTGCCGACCCGGTCGAGAAAGATCAGTCCCAGCGCCTGCGGCCAGATGCTGGTGAAGGCCAGGAGCGGTTTGATCCCGTTCGACAGCACGTAGCCGAAGACGATCAACGGCTTGCGCTCGCTCACCTGATCGGCCATGCGCCCCGACACGATCTTGAGCAGGCTGGCCGTGCTTTCGGCCACCCCCTCGATCAACCCGGCCAGGGCCAGCGGCGTGTTCAGCACCCCGACCAGGAACAAGATCCGCACCGGCACGATCATCTCGCTGCTGATGTCGGTAAACAGGCTGACCATGCCCAACACAAACACGTTGCGGGTCAGTCCAGCCCGCCAGCCCGTCGCAGTGGACACGGATTCGGCATCGGGCGCAGGTGGGGGGGCCGGGGGAGGGTGATCAGACGGCGGCGCGGCCACATCTACGCCGTCTCCACCGTGATCGGTGGCGGCGACCGGCAGCGTGGGATCGGGCAGTGCTGCGGCAGTGCCCGGCCCATCGCCAACGGGATCGGTGGTGGGCGGGGCGGGGGTGCGGGTCTGGTGTGGCGTTTGCGGGGCGGGATCCATGCCGTCTCCTGGCCGTTGATGTGGTCTCGCCGCATTATACGCGATGCTGCGCGGCGGATCAAACCGGGGGCCGCGTTCGCCGCTATGGATCGGGCTATTCCTCCCGCGCTCCCGAGTCAGGGCTTATGCCTTCTCTGGGTGCGGGCCTGTTGGCGTAGCGGCGCACCCACGTGTGCGCCTGGTGGAGCATCCCCGATCTTCGGGTTAGCCGTTCGTCCCGGCGCGAACCGGTTGGACCCCCGACCAGGGCCGACACGTGGGTCGGCCCCTACCCCGGAGAATGCTTAGGCCCCGCGATCCCGCGTGCTGCTGCTTGAATCCGCCCCTGGCTCTGTGGTATAGTGGCGCTACATTTGCACGGTCCATCTGTCGCGGAAGGTCTATGTCGATCCAGGAACCCCCCTCTCCACCGTCTGAGGAACCCACCGAGGAAACCGCGCCGGGTGCCCCCCCCCCGGACCTTTCCCCATCCCCGAACACCCCCGCTCCGTCTGGCCCCGCGCCGGGCGAGGCGGCAGCCAGCAGCCGCCAGTTCTATGCCTGGCTGTTCCTGGGCGGCCTGGCGATCCTCTTCGCCCTGATCGACCCGATTGTGCTGGGCGTGCAGCCCCAGCCACTGGTGAGCCTGGCCCTGGTGGTTGTGGGGCTGGCCGTGCTGGGGCTGGGCCTGTTCCGGCACCAATGGCTGGTGACGGGGGCCGGGGCACTGCTGCTGTGGGGCAGCATCGTCAGCGGGGTGACCACCCAGATCGCGCCCCTGGCGACCGCACCGGGGGTGTTGTGGGGGCCGCGCGGTCTCTTGCTGGTGGCGGCGCTGCTGGGCTGGCTGATCTTCCTCGGTCTGCCGGGCTGGATGTGGCGGGGCGTGCTGGCGGCGGCCATCCCCACGTTCGTCGCCCTGGGTCTGGTTTGGTCCTCGGCCCCGCCGCGTGCTCTCAGCGCTGCCCTCTACTGGGTCGCCGTCGATTCGCACGGCACCGTCTACGCCAACGACAACGATAGCGGCGTGGTCTGGGTGTTCGATTCGAGCGGGTCGGTGCGCGGCACGCTCTGGCCCCGGCTGGCTCCGGCCCTCGGCACGCCCGGCCCCGGCATCCAGCCCGCCGTGACCGATGTCCGGCTGCAACTCGCCGCTCGCCCGTCGCCCACCCCCGGTGGCCCGCAACTGAACGAATTTCTCTTCTGCGGCATGGCGCTCGATAGTGCCGACAACTTCTACCTGGCCGATACCGAGTTGGGGCGGATAATCCAGTTCGACAGTGGGGGGCAGATCCGCACGATCTGGGCGTTGCCTGACGGCTATATTCCGGCGCGTGGCTGCCTGGCTGCCGACGATAAGCACGTCTACCTATCGGATCGGCGCAGCTTTATCTACGTCTATGATTTTGTGGGCCATGTCCAGGCCAAGTGGGAATTGAGTGAGGTGTCGCAGGGCATCACTGTCGCCCCCGACGGGCGGCTGCTCGCTCTGCACGCCGCGAGTGTCGAGTTCCTGCACTTTCCCGAAGGGGTGACCCACCAGGCTATCGCCCTACCACCGCCGACGGGGGCGCTGGAGATCCCCTACCAGTCGGTGCTGGCCCGGCGCAACGGCGAAGTCCTGGTGACCGACCTGAACACCAACCAGATTCGGCGGTTCAGTTCCGACGGGCAGGAGCTAGCGCCGCTGGGGTCATCGGGCGGGATGCCGGGGAACTTCGCGGGCATGGCCGGGCTGACCGAGGACCACCAGGGGCGGATCTACGTGGTGGACTACCTCTACCGGGTGCTTCAGCGCTTCGGCCTCAACGGTGTGGTCGATGCCGTCTGGTCGGTCCCGGTGGACCAGGCGGAGACGTATTAGAGCTTCTCAGCGATGATCCGTCAGCGATCCGCAGTCAGTCACCCTACCTGACCGCATCACGGCTCGATCCCCTTTTCTAGAAAACTGAAAACTGACGACTGAACACTGAGAACTGATTTCTGACTTCTGATTTCTAATTTCTCTAGCCTTGTGCTATAATGGCTGCCATGATGAACCCCCCCGAACCACCTGCTCCGGGGCGGGTGCTGACCGGGCACACCGGCTCGGTCAACGCCCTGGCGCTGACTTCCAACGGGCAGTATGCCCTGTCGGGATCGAGCGATAACACCCTGATCCTGTGGGACCTCGACAACGGCGATGCCCTGCGCACGCTGGTGGGCCACAGCGCGCCGGTCTGGGGGGTGGGCATTACCCCGAACGAACGCTACGCCGTCTCGGCCTCCAACGATACCACGCTCAAACTGTGGGATCTGATCTCCGGCGATGCCCTGCGGACCTACAGCGGGCACAGCGGCTACCTGTCGGCGGTGGCGGTGCTGCCCGATGGCCGCCATATGATCTCTTGCTCGTGGGACAAGACGCTGAAGTTGTGGGACTTGCAAAGCGGGGCCGAAGTGCGCACCTTCGCCGGGCATACCAGCCGGGTGCAGGCCGTGGCCGTGGACCCCAGTGGACGCTTCGCCGTGTCGGCCTCCTGGGATAACACGCTCAAGGTGTGGGATCTAGCAACCGGGGCGGTGTTGCGGACCCTGGAGGGGCACACCAAATGGGTGCTGGGGGTGGCGCTGACCCCCGACGGGCGTTATGCGCTCTCGTGCTCCCGCGACAAGACGCTCAAGCTGTGGGACTTGCAAACCGGGCAGGTGTTGCGGACCTACGAGGGCCACACCGACAGCGTGACCACGGTGGCGATGCTGCCCAACGGGCGGCAGGCGGTGTCGGCCTCGTGGGATCTCTCGCTGAAGCTGTGGGATCTCGTCGGCAGTGAGGTGCTCCATACCTTTGCCGGGCACACCGATGTGGTCTATGCCGTGGGGGTGCCCCGCGCCAGCAACATGATCGTTTCCGGGGCCTGGGACTGCACCTTGCGGGTCTGGACCTGGCCGCCCGCCGCGCCGCTCAATGGCTGATTCCGCCCCGACCACAGCGGCGCTCTACCGGGGAGTGCAGCGCACCCTCGCCGGGGGCATGGTCCTCAGCTTCAGCCTGATGGCCCTGGGCCTGCTCTGGCAACTCCTCAGCCCCCATCCCCACCCCGAACAGGTGGTACCCCTCGACCGCCTTCCCACCGAATTGCTGGCGGCAACCCCCTGGCGCTGCTCGACATCGGCCTGCTGGTGTTGCTGATGATCCCCGCCGCCCACCTCAGCATCGCCGCCGCGCACTTTGGCCGCACCCGTGAGCTGCGCTACCTGGCGCTCACCCTGGTGGTGCTGGGCTTGCTGGGGTTGGGGGCCATCCTGGCCTTCCTCATTCCCCGCCACTGATCCTCGTGCTGCGTTGGTCTGCTTAGATGGAGCGCCAGCGGGTCAGCGATGCAGATCGACGCGCAATGCTTGCTGCTCCCACCCGGTGCTCGTGCCCTGGGCGACCGTGACGTGGGTCGCCAGCACGAGCGCCGATGATGCATTCACCGCAACATTCGCTACACGCGTGTATGCCGTGGTTTCGGTCCAGTACTGATTCGGCGCGGCGTCGGTGCTGACCGCA
>JBBSEL010000250.1:0-6043 GCA_038239755.1 Chloroflexia bacterium
AATCGACCACCACCGGGCCATCCAGCAAGCCTGCCTGCGCTAATGGGGTGAGGGCCAGCAGCGCCCCGGTGGGGAAGCAACCGGGGCAGGCGACTAGTTGCGCCTCTTGAATGGCCGGGCGGTTCCACTCGGTCTGGCCGTAGGCGGCGGCGCGGGCGAGCGGGTTATGCGGCAGGCCGTAGGCGGCTTCGTGCGCCGCCGCGTCCTTGATCCGAAAGTCGCCGCTGAGGTCCAGCACCAGCGGGCCGCGCCCGTGGGGGCCGCCTGTGCCCCCCGCCGCCAGGATGGCGGGCACGCGGGTCAGCGCCTCACCGTGCGGCAGGGCCAGGAACACCGCGTCCAACTCGGCCAGCCGTTCGACGGGCACATCGGCCTCGAAGGTGAGGTCGCACAGCCGGGTCAGGTTGGGATGTACCGCGCTGACCGGCTGCCCGGCGTGCGAGGCGGCGGTGACGGCGACGACGTTGACGGCAGGGTGGCCGATCAACAGCCGCAGCGCCTCGCCGCCGATATAGCCCGACGCCCCCAGGATGGCGACGTTGATGGGCCGGGACTGGCTCATATCGGAAAGACCTTTCGTTCGATCAGGCGGGCCAGTTGGGTCGGGTCGGTGCGGGCATTGGCCGCCGCCACGCCAAAGCGCTGCTCGATGTATTCCACACCCGCGCTGTTGTCGGTGGCCGGTCCGGCTACGCAATCCACATCCAGGCCCATGTCGCTCAGGAAGCGCAACCCGCCCCAGGCCCCGACGAGGTCGTTGGCGCAGAGGACGTGCGCTTTGGCATGGCCCATCAGCTCGGCATCCTTGAGCAAAAGATCGACCCCATAGCGGCCCATGATGCCATCCCCTAATTCTACCACAATTGCGTCCGGGTGCTGTTCGTTCAGGGTGGCAAGAATGCCCTTGGCCGCTGGCACCACCGCGTCCAGATTTTGCACCGTGGACGGCAGCCCGGCGTCGCTGAAGGTCAGCCCGGCAATCGCGCCGTGGTCGAGCATGTTATAGAGGTCGCGGCGGGTCGCCACCCCGGCTACTTTCGCCCCGGCCACGCGGTAACCTTTGGCGCTGAGCAGGCGCAGGATTTCGCAGGCGACGGTCGTCTTGCCGCTGTTCATGCAGGTGCCGCTGATGATGATCAACGGGGCGCTGACCGGCAGGCTGTCTTGCCACGGAATCGCGCCCTGGCGAATGTTGGCCGGTACCCCTTCCATCAGGGCGACACCGACGACGCGCACGCGCAACGGCTTGCCCAGGTCGGGGTTGGCCGAGACGCAGCGGCCCAGCACGCCGCCCATGTTGAGCATGTGGAGCACATCGCCCGGCTCGATGTGCGGCGGAATGACGCCGACGAAACCGCGCAACGCCTGGCGCTCGCCGAGCACCCCGGCGATCAAATCGCCCTTGATGATCCGGGCCATGCGCCCGCCGACCAGTTCCAGTTCGCCGTAGACGCCTTTTTCTTCCAGCGCCTCGACGATGAGGACGGTTCCGCTCTCGGCGGGGATGGTGGTGCCGATGTGGCAGCAGCGGTCCAACGGCAGGGTGCTGGTGGCCGAGGCGATCTTGTCGAGTTTCACTTGAATGGCCGCGAGGCCCTCTACGAATTGCAACATGGGAGTGCTCCTCTGTCTAAAGAAGGGCGCGCTGCCAAAAAGAACGCCCCTGTCCACAAATGGGGACAGGGGCTAAATAAAAACACCCTCGTCCCCAATAGGGACGAGAGCGAAGATGCTCCCGCGGTACCACCCTACTTGTCACATTTTTGGCCTGTGACCGCTCGTGGTTGTTCGGTGCCGGGTAACCAACCCTTCCCTCCTACTTGTCGCCTCGTTGCGGCTTTCTTCGGCGGAACGCTCAGTGGTGGGTTCGCAACCGCCGGTGTTCTCAGGCTTCCACTCTCCCTGATTCGCTGGCACCCCGGTCAGGCGCTACTCTTCCACGTCAACACGTGCAAAATATTCAGTTCGGTAGACCGATGATAGCACAGGTGAGGGGTGCTTGTCAAGGGGTTTTATTCACCACAGAGAACACAGAGGACACAGAGACGAGCTAAAGCTCCGTGTTCTCCGTGGTGAAAGACCTACATCTTCTCGCTGGAGTGGCCGGGGAAGATGCTGGCGGTGGGATCGATGTAGTGCTTGGCCAGGTTGACGGCGAGGGCGGCCTGGCCGAAGCCGGTGGCGATGAGGTTCATCTTCACGTCTTCGTGGGCGATGTCACCCGCGGCGAACACGCCCGGCAGGTTGGTTTCCATGCGCTGGTTGACGAGGATCTCGCGCTTGTCCAGCGTCAGGCCCCACTCTTTGATCGGGCCGATGTCGGCCTTGAAGCCCAGGTTGAGCAACACGGCATCGACCGGCAATTCTTGATCCTCCTGCGTGCCGTTGTGGTAGATGGTGACCCGCTCGATGCGGCCATCGCCTTCCACGCGGCGCACTTCCCAGGGGGTGAGCACCTGGAGCTTGGTAGCGGGCGAGGCGTAGAGTTGCTTGACACTGCTTTCGTGGGCGCGGAAGTCGGGGCGGCGGTGGATCAGGGTGATGTGCTCCGCCGTGTCCTGCAAGTTGAGCGCCCAGTCCACCGCCGAGTCGCCCCCGCCAACGATCAGCAGGCGCTTACCCGCGAAGGCCGCTTTCGACTTGACAAAATAAAAGACCCCGTTGGTCTCGAACTGGTCCACGCCCGGCGCTTTGATCCGCGTCGGCTCGAACGCGCCCACCCCGGCGGCGATCAGCACGGTGCGGGTCAGGTGGGTACCCTTGCTGGTGGTCAGGTGGATGATGCCGTCCTCGCGGTGGGCCAGGGTCAACACGCGCTCGCCCAGGCACATCGCCGGGTTCCAGCGGGCGGCTTGCTCGACCAGGTTGGTCACCAGGTCCTTCGCCACAATCTGGGGGAAGCCCGGCGCGTCATAGATATATTTCTCCGGGTAGAGCGCCGCGAGTTGGCCGCCGGGTTCCTCCAGGGCATCAATAATCTTGGTCCGCAGTTCGCGCATCCCGGCATAGAATGCGCCAAACAGCCCGGTCGGCCCGGCGCCGATGATGGTGATGTCATAAATATCGTCGGTGCCGGTCCCGGTCGCGCCAGGGACCACGTCCGCTCCATCGCGGGCTGTGTCCATCGGTCTCTCTCCTCCACGTTAGGCGGTACATAGGGGCCTCAGGGGAAGCCCCACTTTGGACAAAGGCGAACCTAAGAACCCGGCGGGTCCTCAGGGCCGGGCGGTGGCGCGAACGGCTCGCCGACGGCCTTTTTCAAGACGCTCTGGGCAATCCGCAGCCCGCCGATCCCCAGGATGCTCGCGGTCATGCGCTGGGCACGGTCCCGGAACAGCGCCAGCTCGGCGGGATCGAGGTCTGGCTCGGCCTGCGCCAGCATCGCCAGGACCACGGTACAGATCAGCAGCGGGACACGGGAAAGCTGGCGGGGGTCAACGCCACGCGCAACGCTCTGGGCGATCACGGCTTCGGCCTCGCGGGCATAGCGCAGCAGATCATTTTCCAGTACGGTCGTGCACCACTGATCGTAAGCGTTGCCGGCACCCGCCGCCATTTGGTCCACGGGGCGTTGCCGGTAGTCGGGCAGTTCCTCGTAGATGCGCTGGACAATCTGCGCCACGGCCTCCGGCTTGTTTTGCTCCAGCCACTGAGCCACTGAATTCACGAAAGGTGCTCTCTCAGTCTGACGACGCTTCGGCGCGCCCAGGGTAGAAAACGGCCAACCGCGCGACAGTGCTGTGGTGGACGAGTTTAGTATAGCACAACGCGCCCGATGCCGCCAGGGTGCCGCTGCTGATGAAATTGTACCGGGTTGAGCGCAACTGGGATGCAAAAAGAGCGATCTTTCGACCGCTCCTTGCGCCGGGCTGTATTGAAAGGGCCGGGCCTACTGGGTGTAGTGCGCTTCGAGCCAATGGGTGCCGGTGGGGATCTGGGGCTGGGCGGAGGACTCGTCGGTGATCATAATGCCCACCGAGTCTGCCGGATCGACCGGGAGGCGAACCATCCCCATCGCCACCCCGTGGTCGTCTACCTGCACGGTGCCACAGGGCATGGCGTGCCCGTCCTTCATCAGCAGCCAAAGCTGGTAGACGCGGCCCGGCTGGGGCATCAGGTGGGCGACAACCAGGGCCAGCTCGGCGTGGCCGGGGGCCAGGTAGACCTGGGCGCTGGCCGAGGTGGTGGTGGTCATCGGTTGCAGTGCCACCGATTGGGAATTGGGCATCCGCAGCATAGCCGCCAGGTCGCGTTGCTTCTCCACCTGGCCGTTCAGGTTCAGGCTCCAGGCCCCCAGCAGCACGACCAGCAGCAGCGCCGCCGCGAACCCTGCCGGAGCCAGCCGCCGGTAGGCCCCCAGCAACGAATCGAGCAGGCCCACGCGGGGGGCCGCGACGGGGACCAGGGTGGGGCGCGGCTGGAACGGGGTCGCCACCGGGACCGGAGCCGGGACCGGCGCGGCGACCGGCGCGGGAGCCTGGACCGCCGCCAACAGGCGCGGCAAGAGCGTGGCCGAGGGGGTCACCTGGGGCACGGCATAGGCCAGTTGTTCGACCACGCCTTCGTATTCGGCCAGCCGGGGCAGGCAGAGCGCGCAGGCGAAGACATGCCCCTGCACAGCGGCATTGTCGTCCGCGTCCAGCGCCCCGGCGGCGGCAGCGGGCAGCAGCGGTTCTATTTCCTCACAAGTAAAAGCGTGCATCGACTTCATCCTAACTCCAGCACTTAGCCAAACGATCATGTTTTATAGGTATCTAGATCAGATAACGCAAAGAAATCGGTACCCGATCTATTTCACCCTACGTGTTTGGCTGCGGCTTTATACCTCCCCAGTTCGCTTGTTATTAGTACAGTCCTCTTTACTATACCAATCCTGACGGATTTTGGACGTATAGCAGGTCACTTCTAGGCGGGGGGCGACGGCTGGTCCAACTCGTCGTCGGTCAGCACTTCGCCGCGCAGCGAGGTCCGCAGCTTTTGCAGGCCCAGCCGCAGCCGGGTCTTGACGGTGCCCAGGGGTTCGTTCAGCCGTTCCGCGATTTCGCGATGGGTGTAACCGCCGTAGTAGGCCAGGCTGATCACCCGCTGCTGGTCGGGGGGCAGGTGGCTCAGGGCGGCCAGCACCCGCTGGCGCTGCATGGCATCGAGGGTGACCTGTTCGGGGTCGTCTGCCGCGCTGCCCCCGGCCTGGATGGCCTGCTCCTGTTCGCCGGGGGTCGCCAGGTCGTAGGACGAGGTGATCTGGGCACCCCGCGCCCGACGGCTGCGCAGCTCGTCAATGGCGCGGTTGTGGGCGATGGCAAGCAACCAGCTACTGACCTTGCCCCGGCCCCCCTGGAACTTGCTCGCCGCGTCCCACGCCCGCAGGAACACATCCTGGGTGATTTCTTCGGCGGTGGCTTCGTCTTTGAGCATGTGGAGGACGAACGAGTAGATCAGCCGCTTGTAGCGTTCGTACAGCCCGGCCAAGGCCTCCGGCTGGCGCGCCGCCATCTGCCCTAATAGCTCTTCGTCTGTGATGAGCGTGGAGTCCACGGACCGCCTCTCCTAACCCCGGCCCCCGCTGTGGGGCGACTGCGGCGATTATACCACGAGTGAGGCGCGATGGGCAATGCGGGCGGGGGGCGAGTGGTTAGTGGTGGGTGGTTAGTGGTTAGAACGGGATGCGTGCTGCGTATCGCGTATTGCGTAATCCTGACCCCTGACCCCTGACCCCTGATCCCCGACTCCAACTAACCACCAACCACTAACCACCAACCACTCGGAACCACCGATGCTCAACGTGCTACTGGTCGAGGATAACGACAATCTGCGGGCCGCCATGCAGGTGGGGCTGGAGGGGACCGGCGCGGTGCGGGTCACCGGGGCGTGCGCCAGTGGCGAGGAGTCGTTGGCGCTGGCGCTGGCCGAACGGCCCGATGTGGTGCTGATGGACGTGCAGTTGGCCGGGGAGTTGAACGGGATCACGGCGGCGGTGGCGTTGCGGCGCGAGTATCCCCGCCTGCCCGTCGTCTTCTACTCGATCCAGGATGATGACGCCTAT
>JBBSEL010000251.1:0-6036 GCA_038239755.1 Chloroflexia bacterium
CATGACTCTGCGGTGACGGCGCGTGGTTAATGGTTAGTGAAGATAAGGTCGTTGGCTTGGATAAGCTGCGTGTACCCGAGGATGAGCTAGAAACGGACTTAGATTGGCTGACTGTGTGGCAAGGTCAACCTTTCACCGGAATAGTCTATGCGGTCACACCAGATGGTCAGTTAGGGGAAATTGAATATGTTGCTGGTGTGCAACATGGGCTGGCGCGCGATTGGTACCCGTCGGGCCAATTGCACTCAGAAGATACTTATGTTAATGGGCAGGCGCGTGGTCTTTGTCGAGAGTGGTTCGAAAATGGAGCCTTAAAGAAGGAACAGGTCATCGAGAACGCCATCCTTCTTCAAGAGCGTATTTGGGACGAAGCCGGTAATCTGCTCCGAGACTACGCACGTGACCGGCAAGGTTCAGCTAATCGCTAATATTTCGGGGCAAGTTCTTGGTAATTACTAGTCACGAACCACGAACCACGAGCCACGGCGAACTTGATATCGGGCACCCGTTTGTGGTATACTTATCACTTGGTGCCCCCTGCACAAGGGGGAGGATATTGATCGGTTACAAATCGGGACGCGGCGGAACGATGAACGACAAGCGCAACGGGTATACGGTTGCCGGGACGATTATCGAGCCACTGCCGAGCGCGATGTTCGCGGTTGAACTGGAGAATGGTAGCCGTGTGCTGGCCCATGTGGCCGAACGCTTGCGGATACCGCTGATCCGGCTCTTACCGGGTGACAAAGTGCGGGTCGAGCTATCGCCCTACGACTTGTCACGAGGCCGCATTGTCGAGCGCTTTCACGAATAAGGGAGCACCGGCAGCACAAATTTTTGGGGTAAGGAGAACGAGACAATGAAGGTACGCGCATCGGTAAAACCACGCTGCGAACGCTGCCGGGTGATCAAGCGCAAGGGTGTGATTCGCATCATTTGCAGCGATCCGGGACACAAGCAGCGGCAAGGGTAGGAAAGTTGGTTACCCGGCAGGGTTCTGCTTGCCGGGTAGCTGGCGTGTGTAAACCGGCCTGGTCGGGGGCACCCCCGCCGCCGGGACGAAGCAGCAACAGCTAGCAAGAGAGGAGAACGAGCGAGTGGCACGTATCGCCGGGGTGGACATCCCGCGGGACAAGCGGGTCGAGGTCGCATTGACCTATATCTACGGCATCGGCCCCACCACCAGCCAGCATATCCTGGCGCGCACGGGCATCAGCCCGGACACGCGCGTGCGGATGCTGACGGAGGAAGAGGTCAACCGCCTGCGCGAAATGATCGACAAGGAATACCGAGTCGAAGGCGACCTGCGTCGGGAAGTCAACCTGAACATCAAGCGCCTGATCGAGATCAAGTGCTATCGTGGCATCCGCCATCAACGCGGATTGCCGGTGCATGGGCAGCGCACGCGCACCAATGCCCGCGCCCGTCGTGGCCCCCGCCGCGCCATTGCGGGTAAGAAGAAGGCCGGGAAGAAGTAAGCGTCAGGCCAGCACCGCTCTGCCGGTCCTGGCCTGGCAGGCACTCTTTGAGGAGGAACTGCAACATTCATGGCTGAGAAGAAGCAGCAAACAGGGGCTCGCACCGCACGGGCGGCCCGCGGACGCCGCCGCGAACGCAAAATGGTGCCACGCGGCCAGGCTCATGTCCAGTCCAGCTTTAACAACACCATCGTGACGCTCACCGATCCGCAGGGCAACGTCCTGTCGTGGGGCAGCGCGGGGGCCAGCGGCTTCAAGGGTTCGCGCAAAAGCACACCCTACGCCGCGCAGATCACCGCCGATGGGGCGGCCAAGCGGGCGATGGAACACGGCCTGCGCCAGGTCGATGTGTTCGTCAAAGGCCCCGGATCGGGCCGCGAGAGCGCCATCCGCGCCCTCCAGTCTGCCGGGCTGTCGGTGACCAGCATCACCGACGTGACGCCCATCCCGCACAACGGCTGCCGCCCGCCCAAGCGTCGGCGCGTCTAAAGGATGAAGGAAGAATTATAAAGTAAGAAAACGACTCGTCTCTTTTACTTCATAATTCTTAATTTATAATTTCAAACACGACACAGGAGGAAGAACAATGGCCCGCTATACGGGACCGGTTTGTAAACTGTGCCGTCGCGAAGGCATGAAACTGTTCCTCAAGGGGGAACGATGCTTTACGCCCAAGTGCGCCATCGAACGGCGCAACACCCCTCCGGGGCAGCATGGGCAGCGACGGCGCGGTAAAGTTTCGGATTATGGGTTGCAGTTGCGCGAGAAGCAGAAGGCGCGCCGGATGTACGGCATCATGGAACGCCAGTTCCGCCGCCACTTCGAGCAGGCCGAGCGCCTGCCGGGGTCGACCGGCGAGAACCTGCTCCGCGTCCTCGAATCGCGCCTCGATAATGTGGTCTACCGGTTGGGCTTTGGCGATTCGCGTCCCGAATCGCGCCAGCTCGTGCGCCACGGCCACCTTTTGGTCAACGGACACAAGGTCGATATCCCGTCCTATCATGTCAAGCCCGGCGATGTGATCGCCGTCCGCGAAGATCACCGCGGCAACGCGTACTTCAAGGACCTGGGCCTGGCCCTGGCTCGTAAAGACATCCCCTCCTGGCTGCAACTGGATGTGCGCAACCTGAGCGGACGCTTCGTGAATATGCCGACGCGGGCCGATCTGGATGTGAGCATCAGCGAACAGCTGATCGTTGAATTCTACAGCCGCTAACGCACGCCCGGTAGGTGGCCGGCCTTTGGCCTTCAACGGCTACCGGCTGCCTGCCCACCTTAGGGTCTAAAGGAATACCGCTGTGACAGAAACAGCAACGACAACTGGAGGAGGGCGCGTGGCGGACATGATCATGCCTCGGGTAGAGGTATTGGCGACCGGCACGAACTATGGCCGGTTCGGCGTAGGTCCGCTGGAGACCGGCTTCGGGCTGATCCTGGGCAACGCGCTACGGCGCATCTTGCTCTCGTCACTGCCCGGTGCCGCCATCACCAGCGTGCATATTGATGGTGTCTACCACGAGTTTTCGACTCTGCCGCACGTAAAAGAAGACGTGACGGAAATTATCCTGAATATCAAAAAAATCCGGTTGCGCTCCTACAGCGACCGCCCGGTGCGGATGCAACTATCGTATCGCGGGCCGGGCGTGGCGCGAGCCTCCGACATTCAACTGCCCAGCCAGGTGGAGCTGGTGAACGACGACCAGGGCCTGGCGACGCTGGACAGCGTCGAGGGGCGGCTGGAGATGGAGTTCACCGTCGAGCGGGGCCGGGGCTATCTGTCGTCGGATGCCCGTGAGGGTTTGCCCATCGGGACTATCCCGGTGGACGCGATTTTCACCCCGGTCCCTCGCGTCAACTACCTGGTCGAGCCGATGGCGGAGAGTGACCGGGAAGACCTGGACCGGCTGATCCTGGAGATCTGGACCGATGGGACGATGGACGCGGGCGAGGCGTTGAGCCTGGCCGCGCAGGCGCTGGGCCAGCACTCCGCCTTGATGGCGAACTACAGCAGCCCGGCGGCAGTCGACACCAGTCGGCCCCTGACCACCAACCCGATCCCGCCGCATGTGGCCGAGATGCCGATCGAGGAACTGGGCCTGAGCGTGCGGACCTACAACTGCCTGAAACGCAGCGGCATCACCCGCGTGGGCCAGGTGCTGCTGATGGACCGCAAAGAACTGCTGAGCGTGCGGAACTTCGGCATGAAGTCGTTCGAGGAACTGCAGGACTCGCTCTTGAGCCGGGGCTTAATCGAGCCGGGCGCGGTGGGCGATATGACCCTGGACGAGGCCGAGCACGCCATTGATGTGGATGCGGACGACGAGGTGTACCTGGAAAGCGTGACCGAGGACGACGAAGACTTGCCCATCGTGGACGCGAACCTGACCTACACCTTCGACCCGAACGAAGAAAAAGCTGATGAAGAGTAGGAAGCCCTGGCGCTTCTTACCGGAGGAACCCTGTCATGCGTCATAATATCGGGGGTCGGCAACTGGGCCGCAACAGCGGGCAGCGGCGGGCGCTCTACCGCAGCCAACTGATCTCGCTGTTCACCCACAGCCGCATCCAGACGACCGAGGCTAAGGCCAAGGAACTGCGTCCGATGGCCGAAAAGGTGATCACCATCGCCCGCAAGGGGGACACCCCGGCCACGCGCGGTCACGTCATGTCGATCCTGGCGAACAAAGTCGTCACCGACCGCCTGTTCGACGAAATCGGGCCGCACTTCGCGGATCGGCCCGGCGGCTATTGCCGTATCCTGAAGATCCGCGTGCGCCCTGGCGACGGGGCGACGGTCTGCCAGATCGAACTGATCGATCTGTAACTCGTCTTTTACCGGTTATTAGATAGCAGTGGATCAACCTGTGATCACTGAGCACTAATAACGAAGCGTAATGCGTGTATGGCCGCTCGGCTGAGTACCAGACGCAGTACGCCGTACATCCTACGCAATACGCTTCACGTTTGAGGGAGAACAGCGAGTCATGAACTCAAAGATTGTACGCACCTGGACGCCCAAGGGGGCTGATGCCGCCGCCGGGCAGGGGTGGTGGCTGATCGATGCCGAGGGGCAGACGTTGGGCCGCCTGGCCGGGCTGATTGCCCGCCTGATCCGTGGCAAGCACAAGCCGACCTTTACCCCGCACATGGATATGGGCGATTCGGTGGTGGTGATCAACGCCGAGAAGATCGTGGTCACCGGCCAGAAGATGCAGAAGAAGATGTATTATCGCCACTCGAACTTTCCGGGTGGCTTCCGCGCCGTGCCGCTCAACGAGCACATGCGCCGCCACCCCGAAGCCCCGATCGAAGAGGCCGTGAAGGGGATGCTGCCCCGTGGCCCGCTGGGCCGCGACCTGTTCCGCAAGCTGCATGTCTATGGCGGCCCCGCGCACCCGCACCAGGCCCAGCAGCCCACCCCCTGGCCGATGGACACAGTCGCCGAAGCCACGGGCCAAAATCGCTAAACCGAGTTGTCAGCAGTCGGCAGTCAGCAGTCAGTTTTAGGAGACGTGACTGACTACTGACTGCTGACCACTGACCACTGAACAGTAGAGAGGACGGCATGGTCAACAATAAGCAGTTTTTCTATGGCACCGGACGGCGCAAGGCTGCCGTGGCGCGGGTGCGCCTCTTCCCTGGCAACGGCCAGATCGTGGTCAACGGCAAGTCGCCCGAAGATTATTTCGGTGCGCGGGCCATCTATGAGCGCATCGTCACCGCGCCAATGCGCGTGACCGAGACGATGGGCCGCTGGAACGTCATGGTCAAGGTGCAGGGCGGCGGGGTAACCGGCCAGGCCGGAGCCGTCAGCCACGGCCTGGCCCGCGCCCTGGTGGACGCTGACAAAGAGACCTACCGCGGCGCGCTGAAGAAGGCGGGCCTGCTCACCCGCGACTCCCGCGTGAAAGAGCGCAAGAAGGTCGGCCTCAAGCGCGCCCGCAAGGCCCCGCAGTATACCAAGCGGTAACGAGTCGTTAGTGGTTAGTCGTTAGTTCTCAGTTTTTGAGAGCAGACGATGCTGACGGCCCGGCGCACCCGAACACCAACCGAAAAGGACGAAACCCGCGAAGGGCGAGGGCATGGCCCCCGTTCGTGGGTTTCGTCCTTTCGTGTTTTCGTGGTTCAACCCTTCGCAGATCGGCCAGTGCGGCGTTCCGCCTCCCGCGCCGCGTCCTCCACCTCGGCCCAGCGGGCGAGGGTGGCGAAGGCGGCGTCGGCTGTGTCAGGATTCTTCAGCATTGCATCAAGTCGTTTGCGTATCTGTGGGTCGGGTGGGGCGTTTGAGAATGCATGAGCAGTAGCCGCACGCACGTAGGGATCGGGATCAGCGAAGAGGGGGAGGAGGGCGGCGCGGATGGCGGGGTCGGGGGTGGCGGGGCCCAATGCCTCGCCCGCAGCCCGGCGCACGGTCCATTCGGGATCGGCGATGCGGGGGAGGAGGGCGGCGCGCACCGCTGGGTCGCTGGCCGCTCCCTCCAACGCCTGCACGGCAGCCTCGCGTACGTACTTATTGTCGTCGGAGAGGAGAGGAAGGAGCGTAGCGCGCACCGCCGGG